>JAFVEL010000061.1 GCA_017475965.1 Alphaproteobacteria bacterium
ATAGAAGTGGCGCATCACATAGTTTAACATTATCTCATCCATTTACTGCTAAGAAATTTGATGATAATCATTATGCAGTTGAAGGTTCTCCAGTTGATAGTGTGACATTTGGATTGAGACACATATTTAATCAAGATGATTATCCTGATTTAATACTCTCTGGAATAAATAGTGATTCTAATTTATCAGATGATATATTATATTCTGGAACAATAGGAGCAGCTAGAGAAGGATGTTTATTTGGTATTCCATCAATTGCTTTCAGTCAAAAGATGTATCAAGATAGATCAATCAATTGGGAAGTAGCTGAAAAATATACTGAAGTAGTATTAAAGAAAATCATAGAAAATTACAAATTTGTAGATAATGTATTTTTATCCGTTAACTTTCCTGCTGTAAAATTAAGTGAAGTAAAAGGAATTAGAATTACATTTCAAGGAAAAAGAAAAATAAACGACAGATTAGTAAAATATGTAGATCCTAGAAACATAGAACATTATATGTTAGGATTGGGCTCATATGTAAATAGTGAAGATATTAATACAATTGATAGTGATATAGGTGCTATTAAGGAGGGATACATAACAATTACTCCACTTACTACTGATACTACTAGTTATGACCAAATAAATGTAATGAAAAACATATTTAATACAAATTTTTAAAATGATTTATTAAGGAGAAGTGAAAATGATTAATATTTGTAAATTATTATTTAGTTTATCAATTTGTCTTTTATTAACATCCTGTGATAGTCCTAGGAAATCACAACAGGCAGAACCAATAGTTATAATTGCTGATAGAAAACAATATGAAGTACCAACATACACTGTACAAGAAGGTGATACTGTTGGTTCAGTTGCTTATCAACACAATATTACCAGGGCTGAATTGATAGAATTAAATGATTTAACTCCTCCTTATGAATTATATGCTGGTCAAAAACTAATAATAGGTAAAACAAATAGTAGTAGTAATATAGATAAAATTAATGATAATTTATCTAATAACAACTATAAATTTGAATTAGTACAAGAAGGTGGATTAGTTACTAATACTGACAGAACAATAGTACTAAATACATCAAATGAAGATACAAATAAATCTAATGATGATAATAGTAATAATGTAATATTATCTGATAATATAGTTAATATAGAACCATTAAATAATACAACCACAAGTAATGAAGTTATTAATACAAGTAAATACATATGGCCAGTAGATAAAAAAAATAACAAAATAATAAAACATTTTAAAGACACAAATGAATATACTATAATACAAGCACCAAGTGGCACTCCAGTAAAAGCAATTGCAGATGGTGTAGTGAAATTTGCTGGAACTTCACAAAGTGAAGGAACATTAGGTTATGGCAAAATGGTAATAGTAAAACATAGTAATCCATCGAGATTAACATTGTATGCCCGACTTGGTAAAACCAATGTTACTAAAGGACAAAAAATTAAAAAAGGTGATAAAATAGGTACTATTGCTAATAGTAAAAATAAAAACAGTAACTTATACTTTTCACTTATGAATGTAAATAATAAAAATAAAAGAACATATATAGATCCTGAAAGTATAATAGATTAATTATACTAGGACCTATATAATATTATTTTTTATATTTCACGTAATTTTTGTAGTATCTTATCATCCATAGTAGTTTGATTGGATTTTTCCCTAACTTTTTTCTTATGTATATTATTGTACTTTCTATTAATTTTTGGTGTTTTTATTTGTTTTTGTATGTCGTACGGCAATTCCTTGATAGATATTTTTCTGTATAATAACAATTGTGGTTCGTACTTGTAATATTTGTACACTCTTGCAAGATAGGTATTTTTATCATTTGGATTTTTTAAAGATTTAGCAAATTTATTCCAATCTTTTATGTACCTAAGATATGTTGTATTATCAGGATAATAATATATTAGCTCATCCAATGTATATTTATCACCATTTGCAAAACCACCACTATCAATACCACTCCAATAGGATTTTAGTGAAATATCATTTTTTGTACAAGCTATAGCATGACCACTACCATCTAAACTAATTCCTATTAATTCGTATACTTCTAAATTTCCATCATTATTATATTGAGTGATATATTTATATCCATGTACTACCTCTTCCAGATCATTTTGTATCTTATATGCATCATAAGCAGTAATGAATAAATAATTTGCATCGTGATTATATTCATCATTACCATAAGCCAGATTATTCATTTCATCATTATAATCACTAATAATATTCAGATCAGGAACAAAATTATTAATATATGATAATTTGAAATTTGGTGGCAATCTTTTATATTCCTGATTCAATTTATTAAAATCATTTTGGTATTCTTTTCGTTTGCTATAAATATCAAAACGTTTTTGAGTATTTGGTATAGTATTTAGCTTCATTTCTTTGTAACAATCATTTATTAGTTGTATTTCTTGTACCATTTTTTCTTTAATAGTCAATGGTGTGTTAGCAAAATATTCAATTGTTAGATCTTTATTATTAATACTGTCATATTTGCCACCAAAAATTTGTTTCAACTCTGGAAATAATTTTAAAATGATTAATAATAATTTATGCTGCATTGCTCCATGTGGTATGTCCTGCATATTTTGCAATAAATTTAATGTTTTTTGTCTTGTATTAAATTCCTCTTGTGTGATTTGTGTAATAGATGTTTTTTCCTGATTATCAGACATAATGTTGTACCATTTTGTATTATCTTGTTTAGAACACCATATTATTAACTCTGTAAACAAATCCATTGTGCTTCCAGATACGTTCCATTTTAATTCATCATGGGTAAACCTAAAACTCCATTTTGTGTTAAATGATTTGTAATTAGATTCTCCATATTGTGGTTTTGTATTTTCAAACTCACTAATATTTTTGATTTTAGTACTTTCATCCATTGTGTTTTTATATTTCAAATATTGTACAAATTTAGCAAAATTCGTTTTCCTTATTTCATCATTTGGTTTAGAATTATTAACAGCAGCTATAAATAACTGAAAAGCTGATATAAACCAACACTTACTATGACTATTTTTTAAATGTATAACATTACTGTCATGTTGTGTTTTTCGTAATTGTAAATCACTATTTAATTCTCTACCTTTATGTACTGGTGTTATTTTACTAAATTGTTGTATATCTCTACATAAATTTACACTTCTTATTATTTTAGTCATATACTTCTTTAGAATATCATGTGTATATTGTTTTACCTTATCAGTCATATATTTAGCAGTATCTACTGTTGCTCCATTGTAATTATGGCTAATATATTCATGTATAATATTATAAGCAATATAATCATTACCTGACCAACGATAATATTGTATTGATTTAAACCCCTTTTGTTTTAAATCTATTAAATAATTATCTAATACAGTATGAACATTAATATTCAAATTATTCTGTAAATTTTTACATAAACTATATGCTTGGTGTCTTGCAATTTGCAACAAATTTAAATCATATTGTATATTATCTATAAATTTTTTTACTTCTTCTTGAGTTAGTTCATTTTCATTCCCATCGGGAATATGAATACAATATTCCGATAGCTTAGTTTTGTTCTTTGTATTATTACTTATGTTTATATTATTATTACTAGTATTATTTACACCACTTACATTTATATTATTTTCAATATTATTTGAGATATTATTATTAGCTATCTTTGTATTAATAACATTTGAATTGTTACTTGCAGCCACTTCCATTGTATTTGCTAACTGGCAACTACACATTAGTAATCCAATTGTTAATATTTTATTGACTTTTAATTTCATTTTTATTATTATTTTTTACCACCATTTACTACATACTAATTTATTTTATTGTGATATGTCAAATTATTACTTCCTTGTATTATTTATTACTTGTTTATTAAA
>JAFVEL010000062.1 GCA_017475965.1 Alphaproteobacteria bacterium
TATTTGCCTGCAAAACATTTGAATCACTTGAAGGATAATTTTCTAAGATTACAGTTGTTTTACCTATCCCTCTATTATTCATTGCATTGCCATCTTCCATGGCTGCTCCTAATAATAATGTCATGCACAATGCTGACTTTAAAATCTTTGAGTTCATCTTAAACTCCTAAAAAAAAATACTTCTTATCTTTATACTATTACAAAATAATTATATTGTCAACATATTATTTGTTATTTATTTTATATATATAAATATTAATTAGTATTATTCTTAACTTTTCTTATAAACTGGATATAACTGTAATAAAATAATAAATAATATTAAATATACGTAATTTAAATATTATAACAATAAATAATAACTTCTTATAAATCATACTAGCTATCTCAAAAAAAATACACTACTACTAAATTAATACAATGTTGTTAGGCACGGTTTGTTACAGTAAAATGTTGATATAAAATTACTATTAGTAATGTTACATAATCTGGTAACACATTTTTAACGCAAATTAATTACTTAAATGTAGTACCAGTATTATTACTGAAAGATAATTAATTGGAATGATTTTACACTAATGAAATGCTTATTATAAAATAATAAAATTTCCTAATTGGATGTAACTTATACAGTGTGGTAAAATATAAAGGAGATACAGTACTATTATTCATATAATTTTTATAATGAACAAAATTTCAAAATCTATACTATTTTGGTTAGTTTTGATTGGATCAATATCTTTTTTTACTTTACCATTTGGTCAGAAAATAATACCAATTGAATCACAAGAATTATCATTTTCAACACTTGTAGATTATGTTAATGATGGGCAAGTTAAAACAGTTTTTTTACCAAGATCTAGTTCTGAAATTTCAAGCAAATCTTATGTAGTAAAAGTAGTTTTACAAAATAATAAAATTTATAAATCAGTAATACCAGAAAATGATCATTTTTTTATTGAAAGATTATTAAATCATAGAGTTGCAATAATTGTATCATATGATAGTTCAATGTTACAATACATATTCTATCAACTAATAAATCTTTTACCAATGTTATTCATAATAGGACTAATGATATATTCCGTTAGACAAAGTAAAAATGGTGGAAACGGTGGACTAGGTGGTGGACCATTTGGATTTAGTAAAAGTAAACCAAAAATGTTTAAACCAGAAGACAACAAAATAACATTTGAAGATGTAGCTGGAATAGATGAAGCTAAACAAGATTTAGAAGAAATAGTTGATTTCCTAAAATCACCAGTAAAATTCCAAAGACTGGGTGGCAAAATACCAAGAGGAGTATTGTTAGTAGGAGATCCTGGTAATGGTAAGACATTATTGGCAAAGGCAATAGCTAGTGAAGCAAATGTTCCATTTTTTAGTATTTCTGGTTCTGACTTTGTAGAAGTATTTGTTGGAGTAGGTGCAAGTAGAGTTAGGAAAATATTTGAAAATGCTAAGAAAATGTCTCCATGTATAGTATTTATTGATGAAATAGATGCAGTAGGAAAAAGAAGGGATATGTCATTGAGAGGTGGTAATGATGAAAGAGAACAAACTCTAAATCAATTATTAGTTGAAATGGATGGATTTGATGAAAATCAGGGAGTAATAGTAATAGCAGCTACCAATAGATCTGATATATTAGACCCTGCATTATTACGTCCTGGTAGGTTTGATAGAACAATAAATGTTCCATATCCAGACATGAAAGGTAGAGAGATGATTTTAAAAGTTCATTCTAGAAAAGTCCCATTAGCTCCAGATGTTGATTTAAAAACAATTGCTAGAGGAACACCTGGGTTTTCAGGGGCTGAACTAGCTAACTTAATTAATGAATCTGCATTATTAGCTGCCAGACAAAATAAACTCGCTGTATACATGAAAGATTTAGAAATGGCAAAAGATAAAATCATTATGGGTTCGGAACGTAAAACATTACATATGGATGACAAGGAGAAAAAATTAACGGCATATCACGAATCGGGACATGCTGTTATGGCATTATTATCTCCTCAATATGATCCTATACATAAAGTTACAATTGTGCCTAGAGGTGGCGCATTGGGTATGGTTGTTAGTTTACCAGAAAATGATAAAGTATCAGTTTCAAGAACAGAACTATTATCAAATATAAAAGTAGCAATGGGAGGAAGAGCTTCAGAAGAAATATTCTTTGGAGAAGAAAATGTAACTACTGGAGCCTCAAATGATATAGAAAAAGCAACTAGAATTGCTAAAAATATGGTTTTAAAATGGGGTATGAGTGATAAACTTGGATTCCAAGCATTTTTTACATCAAAATATTATAATGATGCCAGTGATAGTTTATCTCAAAGAACATCTGAAATAATTGATAAAGAAATTGAAGAATTAGTCAAGAGATTATATGAAGAGGTAAGAAAAACATTAATAGATAATAAAGATGGATTAGAAAGAATAGCCACAAAATTATTGGAAAAGGAAACGCTCAATGGTATTGAAGTGCAACAATTATTTGATGGTACCTATATTGATGCTCCTGAGGAGGAAACTACAAATAATGGTGATCCAAAATTATTGGATGAATTTGCTTTAGGTGGATTGCCTAATAATACATTGCCAGATAATAGTAAAGAGAACAAATTAGAAAACAATAGTAACAATAATGATAATAATAAAGAAAATAATAGCTCAGAAAATGATGTAACTAACAGTAGTAACAACATTGAAAAAAATACAATAGAGAATATTAACAGCAGTAATAATACAGAACATGATAATATATCCGGAAATACATCAAATGATAGCAGTAATGATAATAATACACAAGATAATAACATAGAACAAGATAAATCAAACAACACAAATATTGACGATAGAAAACAAGAAGATAATAATACGAATATTGATGAAACAGATAATAATAAAGACAAAGATACTAATAACAATAAATAAATTAGGATAATACATTACATGGGATTTATATCAATATGTATAAATCCTATTTTCATATGTAAAACTATAATCCTTTTAAACAATTAAAAATGTTTTAGCAATATACTATAGTAAATCACATATACAATAAAACAATATTATATCATAATGGATTTTACACTAATAACAGATGCAGTAAATGAATTAATGCAAAAAATTGGTTGGATAGCAATAATATAGCACCATTATTTATGATAATAATATTGTGTGAAATATCCTCCAAATGTGCAGCATTTATAATATTTAAACTTATTATGAGTATTATAGCATCTTAATCAACCCCTTGACTCTCAGCACTAGATTTTGATAAAATGATAGTAGTTTTCTAATAATGTCAATAATATAAAGCTAAGGATTGAATTTATATGTTTGCAGTTATAAAAACTGGTGGTAGGCAATTTTGTGTTTCACCTAATGATGTATTAAAAATCAATAAAATAAATAATAATAAAGACGATAAAGTAGAAATAAAAGAAGTTCTTATGTACTCGGATGATTCTTCAAAGGTTACAGTAGGAACACCATTAATTGATGGAGCGTGTGTGACTTTGCAAGTATTAGATCAAATAAAAGATGACAAGGTAATAGTTTTTAAGAAACACAGACGTCACAATTATCGTCGTAAGAGAGGTCATCGTCAGGACATGACTGTAGTAAAAGTTTTAGAAATTTCATTGAAGAGGTAGTATTATGTCTACGAAAAAAGGTGCAGGTAGTTCTAGGAACGGTAGGGATTCAGCTGGTAGAAGATTAGGTTTGAAAATAGGAGATGGACAATTTGTAAAAGCTGGTACTATATTAGTTCGTCAAAGGGGAACAAAGTACAGATCATCTGACAATGTAGGAATGGGAAGGGATCACACATTATTTGCATTAAGTGATGGTACAGTATTTTTCAAGACAAAATTTGGAACTGATAAATATATAGGAGTTTCATCTATATAATAATTATTTGACTACTATTGTTTTAATTATATGATTATTTTTATAGTAGTCAGTTTTTATTACAATTGCAATGTTATTATTTGTGTATGAATGGAAAACTACATACGAGTTTTATATTACACTAAAGTAATTTAGTTGTCTCAATGCTTCAGACAATACTATAGCAGCACTAATTGCCACATTCAATGATCTGGTATTTTTATTCATTGGAATTTTTAATTTATATTGACATGTATTATATATTGTATCTGGTACTCCAGTACTTTCACTCCCAACCATTATGCAATCGTTTTCATTAAATATAAAATCATAATACATATCAGTTGCTTTAGTATCTAATAGTATTATTCTATTATTAATATTAATTTTTTTATAACTTTCAAATGAATCATATAATTTAACTGTAGTTTTATCAATATAATCCATTCCAGCCCTTTTGAATTCTTTGCAACCTATAATGAAAGAAGCTGGTTCTATAATACTCATTGGTATATTAAAACAAGCACATAGCCTTGCTAGTGTGCCAGCATTTTGAGCAATCATGGGTTCAAATAAACACAATTCCATTTTTCATATTATATTTACCTTTCAATTCATTTGTATTATAAAACATTAATAAATAAAATTTAGAGCCCAATGTAATATATATGTCATTAGTTTGCTATTATTATGATAATAAAAATATAGATTCCATATTGCAATTGAGTATCAATAATGATATAATAAAAATGAGATGTGTCTCCTTAGTCTAGGGGCCTAGGACATCGCCCTCTCACGGCGACAACACGGGTTCAAATCCCGTAGGAGACGCCAGTATTGTTACAATGTTTGTTCATATTAATATTGTTTTAATGTCACATAATTAAATCTTATCAAACTATTCATCTTATTTTAATGAATTACAGGTTAATGTGGTTATTTATGAATATATTGTTATAATAAAAAGTTATTTATAATTCATTTCTATAATTGACATACACCACAAAACATATTAGAATAATATAGAAAATAGTATTTTAATGGAGAACATTTTTATGAATTTGAATAAAAAAGTTTCCTTACTCTGTATGGGAATCTTAATAGCAAGTGTTAACAATAATAATGAATCTTATGCAATGATGATGGATCCCGGTCGAATAGTGGCAGGTCCTGCACAAGGAATTGGTAATTACAATCTTGGCAAAGGTATCTATACTGGCTTTTTCAATAACAATGATAATAATGGAAATGAAGAAGATAATAATATCGATTTCTCATACGGTAGTAATGGACTAGAATATGCAACAATATTATCTAAACAGAGTTTCATATCTGAATTACGAAATATTACATTACAAGTATCTGATACACAGATTAGAAATAAATTACTTAAAAAAGGCAAAGAACTATTAGAGAAAAACTTCAAAATGAACAAAGAGGACTATGAAGTTCTCTCACCCACAAATAATAATTTTAATATTGTTTGGAACAATGAGCATCAGGACAACAATGATGGTATAAATAATTTTATATTAGATATCATTGAAAACAAAGTGCAATTTGATTTTCTTGAACAATTAAAAAAAGTATTAGTTAATAATGGTGAAGTTGGTGATTTATTACAACAATCCCATAATAGTGCATTATTACACTTTGCAATGAAAATGAGATTGTTGGATATGAACTTGTATGACAAATACGAGGTGTTTGACAAATGTTGTTCGGAGTGTGAGAATGAGTTCAAAAAAACACAAAATAATGATGTTAGAAATATGTATAGTAATTTATTACAAGTATTAGCAGGTGTGATATCCCGTGATCTTAGCAGTAATAAGCATGGTTTATCCGGTAGGGATTTCAGTTTGATTACAAGTAAAGTTTTGTTTGCAATGTCTAACTTTTATCATAATTATAGTGCTAATTTGATTGATGAAAATATTAAAACAGTAATTAATAATAATATGAATTTAGTTTTTAGAAACAATTTTAATGATTATAATAACGATAGTGTCATTAAGAATGATTTACATACTGCTAAACTGAATATGATCAGAAAGAGATTATTCAGCAGCAAAGTGTATCCAACTGAAGTATTTGACAAGTATCATTTTAGAGTAAGTGGTAGGAGTAAAAAGTTATTTGATAAAATAGATTTATTTGATAGTAATAGATATGAAACTATGAACAATATTAACCGGAATATCATTGTTACTCATTGTGAATTAAACTCCAAAGAGAACATTAATGATATTGCACACTTTAGTAAAAAAAATAAAGATGGTATTGAATGTATTAAATCTTATAATATACATTTTATCCATTCGATTCTAAAAGAACAACTTAACAATCATAATAGTGGTCTAGACATCAAATTGAAGAAAGATTTGCAGAACATTATAAATGATAGAAATACAGTTATGGGTAATATTATTGAGGTGTTAAGTGACAATTCAGATAATATCGATAATAATCGTGCTGTAAATTCTACAACTTTACTGAATATTGTGAATTCAGGATTACCAAATGACATGAGAGTTCTCGGAAGAAAATCACCATCAATTCTTGTTAAAACACACGAAAAATTATTTTCAATGTTATTCAATGACAATTCCGAAACAATACGAATAAAGTTAAAAAACGAGAATAGTTCAGAGATACTAACGGGAAGAAATTTAATCGAGAATATAATTTTAAACGAATTAAAAAATGTTTCGATTGATGAAAATGGGCATTGTAGTTTTATCGTTACAGAAGAAGATAAACGTAAAATGTTGTTGAAAATTGTCCTCAATCAAGATATTGGATTATCACAAGAAAATCATGATGACTGGAAAACTGTATTGAGTAGTTTATCAATCGACAATGTGAATTTAGTGCTTAACAATATTGTAAATATTGGGCATTCAATTAAGTATAGTAATACTTATACATCGCAGTATGCAGAACAACAAAATGCGAGTATTATAAAGTCAGCAATCAAGCAAAATATATCTGGATTGCTTAGTGCGCAAGCCAAAAATACAAACTATTTTGTTATTTCGATTTTGCAGCATCTGCAGTCGAATTATAAAAAATTGTTTATTAATGATATTAATAACATGCAGGTCAACCAATTACTTAATAATTTCAACCGTCCATTAATCAATCAAACACAGAATCTTAATATGGAATTCTATAATTGGATAGTTAGTTTTATAGGAAAATTAATTACGAACAAAATTAATCAATTATTTACAAGTCCTAATTCATTACAAGACGATGTTGTTAAACTGAGTACTTTATTGCAGCCTGAATTAATTAATAATGTTCTACCAACATTACTTGGTATTAACAGCGAGCAAGATTTGGTTAATAATCTTGCTAATAATATTCCACAGCAGTACCAACAATACATAAATACCATTCCAACCTACTTACAACATGGCATTACTGACGTTTTGTTCTCAGCAAGGTCAAATATAATAAAAAAACATTTTGCACTTGCAGCTTTCGAGAATATTTTGTATATCAACAAAACAAAATGTACTACTTTATTTGATAAAACAGATTACTCGTTGGAATGGAGTAAAATGTTAAAAAAAATAGATCGTTTTAATATGATGCAGGCAAGTAGTCTTTTTCATGATCTCAATTTAATTAGTGGATTGTGCAACTCTCAAATCAATATCAAGTTATATTCTCAGAATGTTGCAAATGCAATGGCAAATGGAGAACCAATTGTATCAGAATTAAGAAACTGTATTAATGCTATTGAACAGAACGGACAAGGGAATGATATAAAAAAGTTAAAACAAAAAGCACTCAAGTGTTTGTGCAATATAGTTGATGTATATAATAATATGTATATTAAGCAATATAATAGCAATTATTGTATAACAAATAATATTGAAAGTTGTGCTAATATACTATTAAATTGTTTGTTGAATGGTAATTTGGATCAAGCCATCCAGAAAAAATTATTGCAATCGCTAAATTCATTTAGTATTTTTCATATATTGCGCAATATTTCTCAAAGGAACATCATAGGTAGTAATGAACAATACCAGTTAACTTCTAGGGAATTGGTATATGATATGGTATCATGCACTACATTGAAGAATTTCTTGAAATATATTTTCACAACCAAAGATAATAAGGTCAATTCATTTATTGAATCCAGCATAAATGATATTAATAATGCAGCAGTTATAGATAGAGATAATAATAATGCTCTGAAATTTATAGTTTCAATGTATAACAATGATGTATTTGGGTGGGTGAATTTGAACTTAACAACTAGCAGTGATCATATTAGATTATATGAGGATGGTTCCGATGTTGAAATACCTAGTACTTCATCCACAAGTGTTGATGCAGCAATAGTCGCATTCTTGCGGAATATTGGAGCTACTGACAATCAGAAATATAATGAAATTGCATATAGAAAATTGGAAGAACAATTTAATCAATTGAAACAAAATAATGTATGTATAGTATTGAATGATATTAATAACCAGCTGTTACAATATGATGTGAACAATCCTGATTTGAATCGGAGATTCCCCAACAAAATGCGTATGATAAGTGTATTAAAAACTAATACAACACAGTTTTGTAGCGAAATGCAGCAGATTACTTACTTATTGAATACAATTACACAAGGAGCAACAAAACCAAGTAATAATGATGTGTCAGTACTCGAGGAAAAAATAAACAATGTCAATAAATTGATTAACAAATACAATACAGAATTTAGTAATAAAATTAATGCTATTAAACAATTTATTACACAACACATACAAAATCAACCACCACTTGGCAACCAAAACGACCGGGGTAACCAACAACCACCACTTGGCAACCAAAACGACCGGGGTAACCAACGACCACCACTTGGCAACCAGGGTGGCCCACAACAAACTAACAACAACCAACCACCACAACATGGCAACCAGGGTGGCCCACAACAAACTAACAACAACCAACCACCACAACATGGCAACCAGGGTGGTGATCAGATTCAGCATGATGATGTAGACTTCTAATTATGTAAATTTATATTATATTGTAGAGAGGCGTTTTAGCCTCTCTTGTTGTTTTATCATGTACAGTTTTATGTTCCATTGTTATTTGTTATATTGTCTTTGTGTTATATAATGAGTCACTTGTTCTGATAGTACTATAGTACTTCTGAGGGGTTTTTTGCTTATATAATTTGTTTCCTACGTGTAAGTATTCAATAGTTTTTCTAAAATCTTTTTTAGTATGTCTTGCATAGTGTACATCATCTTGAAGGAAAAATTGGTGAATTTGTTTTTATTTTACTTCCCCTACATTATTTAACATTGCTCATTGATGCATATTTGTCTTGCTTAAGTTTATTCTATTTTTATTCCATTATTTTTATTTTATCACAGACAAAAAGTTACGTATAAGCATCTAACAGTTTGTCTAGATCTTTTTTAGTATCTTGAAAAAAAGTTGATGAGTTTGGTTGTTTTACTTTCAATTCTGATAATTCTTGTGCTGTTTGTCCTTGTTTGCTGTCGTTTTTATTATCATTATATTTATCTTCTTTTGATTTGTTAGTTTGCTTATTAGTATCTTCTTTATTATTAGATTGATTATCTTTTGCTTCGTTACTAATATTGCTTACATTATTCAATTGCTGTGCTATAGTTTGAGTACTAGATTCACTACTACTTATATTGAAGTTATCAAGTAATGCTTTTTGTTGTTCCAAACTGAGATGTTTCAATAATGATTGTCTAGTGCTTTCAGGTAACATTATGAACATCATTTTGGATGTTTCTTTTACATATGGTCGTAATTTAGATGTCTGAACGTATTCTTCATATTCCTGTAATACATATTGACTAATACCAAAATCCAATAGAGCCAATATTATTACTCCTCTTAGTATTCCAAATATTCCACCGCATAATCTATTTGGTATTGCTAGAGCACTATTTTTTACTATATTTGAAAATAAATAAGTAAATGCACTTAGTACTACTAAAAACACTATAAACACTACTACATATGTAATTAAGTCAACTAGTAATGGTTGCTGAATAAAGTTTGATATTATACTTTTACCAAATGGAAAGAAAAATATTGTTAATAATATTGCTCCCGTCCATGAAACAATAGTAAGTAATTCTCTAATAGCACCTCTACAAAATCCTATTAAAGTTGATATAAATATTACCAATATTATTGATATATCAATTGTATTAAGGTCTCCAATCATAATACTCATCCATAATTAAATCCATATTGTTTAAATACTTCATAAAAAGTAACTGCAGCTGCATTTGATACATTTAGTGTTGAAAACTTATTACTTGTTGGTAATCTTACTATAAAATCAGCATTTTCTTTTTGTAATCTTCTAATGCCAGAACCTTCAGCACCAAGTATTAAACATGTTTTACCAGTAATATCAACTTCATGCAAATATTGATTCCCAGATTCACATAAAGCATATATCCAAAATCCATATTCCTTTAATTCTCTTATTGCATTTGATAAATTAGTGACAGTATATATACTAACGTGTTCTAGTCCTCCAGAAGCTGTTTTAGCTACTGTTCCAGATATTTTACAAGATGACCTATCATGTAGTATTATTCCTTTAATACCAAATACCGCAGCTGATCTAATAATTGCTCCCAAATTGTGTGGGTCAGTAACATTATCCAACATAGCAACAACATAATTATTACTAACGTTTTTCAAGTCAGAAATTGTTGGAGTATTGTATAATTCTACTTCCATTGCTATTCCTTGATGTACTACTTGGTATTCAAATAATTCATCAAATTGTTTTTTGTCTAAATAAATAATATTCTTTTGTTTTATTATTATATCTGGATACTTTTTATTCTTCATCAAATAGATTTTATTAATTCTATATCTATTTTCTTGTATTGCTTCTTGACAAGTATGTAATCCGTATATTTTCATAATATTTTATATTCTCTTATATTTTGTATTATTATTTTCTATTATATGTTTTATTGGGGACTTTATTATTCAATTTACTATTTTGTACATTTTCTTTTACTCTATTAATACTTTCATGATTTGTTTTTTGATTTGTGATTTTCTTAAATAAATTATTATCACTATTTGATTTATTACTATTATGCACAAATTGTTTCGAATATTTACTAATTAAATCATTTGAATATTTTGCCCACTTGGAATTTTTATGTTTACTTTGTAGTACGATATTAACAGAACTCGCTTCTTCCATTATTCCTAATGACAAATAACATTCTACTAATCTGTGATATGCTTCCTCTGCTACTTCAGTATTACCATATGATTCAATAATAGTATTATATCTAGCAATAGCTGCAGTGTAATTATTTAGCTTCTGATAATATAATCCTATTTTTAATTCATGATTAGCTAAATGTTGTAATAGTATTTTTATTTTTTCTTTTGCTTTAGTTACATATTCACATTTTGGATAATATCTACAAAGAGCCATAAAATATTCTAATGATTGAACTGTTATAGTTTGATCTCTTTGCACTATTGGCATCTGATTGAAGTGAATTTCACCCAATATATACAATGCCTCCGGTACCTTCTCATGAGTTACATGAGTTTGTATAAATGTTTCTAATGTAGCAATAGCATTCTCATACTTTTTCATTTGAAAATAACACTTACCAGCTTCGAATTGAGATTCAGCTACGTATTTTGAGTATGGATATTGATTTCCAACTTCTTCAAATGCTAATACAGCATCTTCATATTCTTTATTATTTTTGTATTTATTACCAATATTATATATTTCTTCAGCAGTTTTATTTGCTAGTTTACTAACATCCAATTCATGGTGACTACAACCTAAAAAACATAAAGATGGTAATATAACTAGCAAAGATTTATTATAGCTCATGTATGAGAATTAATTATACTCTTCAATAAGAATTATAACATAGTATATAAATTGAGTCTCAAATGTATAGTAATCATTATTTATATAATATAAAATTTGTATAGTAACTTGTATTATAATAACTATTAAGCATGTGTAAATGTATAAATAATATGTATGTAGATATATTAAGAAGTTTAGTTAAGTGTAAATCAATTACTCCAAATAGTGATGGAGCAATAGAGTATTGTCATGATTTACTAACCAGTTGGGGATTTATTTCTAAAATATACAATCATGGTCCAGTCTTAAATTTATACGCAAAGTATGGTAATGGTAATAAAAACATATGTATAGCTGGTCACATAGATGTAGTACCACCAATTGGAAATTGGTCATATAACCCATGGGAATTAACTAATAGCAATGGAAAATTATATGGTAGAGGAACTAATGATATGAAAGGCCCATTATCCGCGGCATTGGTAGCAATTCATGATTACATAAAAAATAATCAACATACGAGTATTAGTGTAATGTTAACTAGTGATGAAGAAGTAATGACTGATAATGGCATGAAATCATTGGTAAAAGAACTAATAGCTCATAATGAAAAAATACACTATTGTATATTATCTGAAAGTTGTTCTAAAGGTAATGCTGGAGAATATATCAAAATAGGTTGTAAGGGAAGTTTAAATATCGATTTAACATCTAATGGCGAACAGTGTCATGTGGCATCTGGAAATAATCACATAAATAATTTCATATTATTACTAAATAATTTAGTAAATATTCCATTAGATAATGGAAATGAAAGATTTGAGAAATCAATTATAAATATAACATCAATTGATACTGGTAATGATACTAGAAATATTGTCCCTCCTTCTATTCAAGCTAAATTAAATATAAGATTTAATGATAATTGGACTCATGATAGTTTAGAACAATATATTATAAGTAAATTAAGTAATAATATTACATGTAGATTTCAAAGATTTGGAAATCCATTTATAGGCGCATCAATTGAATATCAGACTAAATTAAAGTATATAATTGAAAGAACATTAAATAAAAAAGTAGAAATAGGTACATATGGTGGAAACTCTGATGCATTGTCACTACATGATATTACAGAAGTAGTTGAAATAGGTTCACCGTTAGCTCAGGCACATATAGTAGATGAATACATTACTATTGATGATATGAATAAACTTTATAATATATATAAAGCAATATTGGAGAATTTATGATACAGATTATAATTAATTTTCATTATAAATAGCCATTTTGGTATGTTTACTGTTATTTCATAATTAATATATTGCATTTAGAATAATAAATTCTAAGACTTATTAATATTTAGGTAATAGTGAAAAGTATATTAATGCTAGTTAATAGATATAAAAATTTTTATTAAAAACGTGACAAATGTGAAATACAAAGAATCATATCTAAATTATACTAGTGTTATTTAAGATAAATAACTTAGCAACACTATTTACAATGATATTTAAACCAAGTTATTTGGCGTTTTGCGTAGTTTCTAGAGTATTGTTTTGACAGTTCAACCATAGTATTATAACTTATTTTATTATTCAAATATCTTACTATTTCTTTTGCTCCTATTGCTTTAAATATATGGTATTTCTTAAATAAATCTTCATAATTATTATCATTAAATTTTTTCATTAATTCTTCTACTTCATTTATTGCTCCATTTTCTAACATAATATCAAATCTTTTATTGATTTTATTATATAAAAATTCTCTGTCAATATTTATATTAATAAATTCAAATTCAGCATTAATAAACATTTGTTTGGGCAAAGAATAAAAATAAATTATGGATTTATTTGATTCAGTTTGTATTTCCCAAGCACGTATCATTTGATGATGATTTTCAGGTTTTATTATGTTTTTTATTTTTAAATCAAAATTATACACATCATTACATAGCTGTTCATAATTATTATTGGATAATTCAATTGCTTGATTACGTACTTCTTGGGAAATATCTGGTAATGGAGAAATACCATGTATTAAGATATCAATGTACATACCAGTACCACCAACTAATATTGGTAATTTGCTTCTGCTCCATGTTTTTTGTATTGCAGTGGTAGCTGATTTTGCCCAATCAACAACTGATATGTTGTCGTTGTAATTAAGATATCCAAATAACTTATGTGGAGCTGAATTGATTTCATTAACTGTGGGATAAGCTGTCAAAGTTGGTATATCTTTATATACCTGTAAACTATCATAGTTAATAATTTCACCATTGAGAGTTTTTGCTTTCTCAATGGCTACAGCAGTTTTACCAGATGCTGTAGGACCAGTTATTACTAATACTTTATTCATTATATTATTTATTTTTTGTACATTTTCTCTTTCAATTTTATAAATTGTTTCTCATCAAATTTTATATCTGTAGAGGTCATTTGAGACTGCACTGATTCAATTGCTTGTATAATATTATTTTTTATTACTTCTTTTATTCTTTTCAATTTGATATTATCTTGCAACAATGATTGAATGCATCTATTTATTATATAATAATAACATTTAGTTGTTTCCTTATCATTATCTTGTAATTTATTATTTTTCAGTGAATATTGCATTGTATTAAAGATTTCAGTAACAATCTTTATCAAATGTGATAACATTGTGGATATTTCCTTATCTTCAAAACAATTGCAAATATTATTTGTAAAATTTTGCAATTCCTGAGGAGTATAATCTGCTAAAATTGTCTTACAATTATTTATTTTTAGTATTCTTACAATATCTGTCTGTTTCTTGTGTAATTTTTCTATTTTTTCATTAGATAGTTCCTTTATTAATTGTTTTGTAATATTATTATTTATAGTACTTTTATCTTCTGATGATATATTATTTAAACTTATACATGTATTACATAAATTACTATCTCTATTAAATTTTAAAATTAGATTATTTTGTTTTGTACCATATATTGATATCTCCTGATTAATCTCATATTCACATTTGTCTAAATGATTATTATCCTCTTTAACAATAAAAATTGGTATTAAAGTATTATTATTCAATTCAATATTTCTACCATTTAATATATTTGCAATATTGTGGTATAAATTATCCGATAACACAGAATTTATATCTCTTGCTAACACGGAATAATTATTATTTTCATATTTTTTAAATTCCAGCATTAGTATTTTTTCATTGTCTTTTGTTGTTATAAAATTATCTATGTGATTTATTGCACCACTCTTAATTAATGATTGTAAATCATCTTCTGTGATCTCAAATAATTTCATTCCGTCATTGATGATAGTGTTATTGTTTATTATTTGTTGTATTCTGCGTAAAATATAACCTTTATATATTAATTTTGGTCCATATTTCTTAAAATAATTATTCATTATATCGGATGGTATTGATTCCAATGTTGTTGTATTTTCATTCATGTATTTATCATTTTTGATGTCGTTGTTCAACAAAACACTATTAGAAATCATGCCAAATTCCTTGTTAGTAAAAGGAATATAACTCTCCATTGTATCAATATTATTAATATCCTTTCTATTAATAACAGGGACATAAAGTTCAATTATATTATTATTAATCTCATTTCTTTTACACACCAATGAATTACTAAATTGATTTGATAATCCAGAATTATATATATAAATAGTATTATTTTTATCGTCAAAATACATATTATCCATCATATATTTATTAATATCATTAGATGATATTGAACACAATTTTATTGAATTTTCTATTTTGTCTTGCAAATCTACATTTAATAAAGTTTCCCATATAAATTTCCAAGCTTTATCTTTTCCATACTTAATAAATAAACATTTCATAAATTCGCTACTAAATTTACTCAGTAGTACATTACTATATAACACTTTAGTACTGTTATATTCATGTTTTTTATCATCTATTAACAATTGTGTTAATATTAGCATTACTTCTTCGGCTCCGAATATATTGATTCCAGTTTGTATTATATTTTGTAAATCTTGATTCAGAATATTATTTGCACTGTATTGTGAATTTACTTTATATTGTTGATTCATTTTATATTTCAGAAACTTTGAATATAACTTTTCACACTCTTGTTTTGCATATTTCGTACTATCGGCATATGTTTTGGCTTTAATATTATATAGTTCTATATTCTGATTATAATATTTATCGTGCTGTGACTCACCTTGATTGTGGCAATATAATAAGTATAGAACATTATTATCAATACTAGTCTTATCAAGAATCAAGCATTTTTTATTTTCTGATACCAGTTGTTTTAAACCATTATGAAATTCAGTTGTTGTTTCCCAAAAATTAAATGGTAAATATGCAATTAATTCATTCATGTTTTTTTTATTTGTATTATTATTTTGTATATTTTGTATTGTATCCATTGCTTTTGGTAAAATAACATTTTCATAAACCAACGGTAACATTTGCTCAAATAAATTACGATCATACTTACACTTGTTAGTATATTTTAAGAATAATATATTCATATTTTTATGATCAAGCGATTGCTGTTTTTCACAACAATCAACATAAAACTGTTTTGCAACATTCTTAAGCTGTTCATTAAGATTTAATGTATTATTTTTCGGCGATATTTTTTTGATTTAACATAACATTCGGTTTTTGTTCCACACAGTCAGAACAACTGCATATATATGGTATAAAAGTAGCACATAACGTGCTTTTAATAATTTTTTTCATTTTCATCACGAAAATTAATTTATAATAACATTATTGTAACATTAATATACAAATAAACAATAACATGTTTTACAAACCATAATACATTAAGAACTATTATAATAAACATTTAAAACAGCAATTACATTATTCTGTCCAATAACAAAAACAATTAGTGAAATAATATAATTATTTATTGCTCCAATACTTTTCTATATACTTCCAGTAACGCTTCTTCTTCCTCAACTTGTTCTTTTTTCTTTTTGCGTAATTTTATTAACTGTTTTAACACATTTACATCTAATCCTTCGTTTTTAGCTTCTCTAAATACGTCACTTATCTCCTGTGCTATTTCAGTTTTTCTTTCTTCCAAATGCTCAATTTGAGCTACTACTTGCTTTATTAAACTTGCAGATACTGAAAATTTATTATCATTCATTTCTTCATTTGTCATGCTATCATTTTTCATATTAATAATCTATTAATTAAATTGTATAGTATATTATTATACATTGCAAAAACAAAATATGTCATCACGTGCAGTATGAAAAACATAATAATATGGTTACATGTACTTTTTACTGAGATAGCAAGAACTATATGCTATCGTTCTCATCACTATCATCTGATAAATTATTAATGATATCCAATAGCATAAATAAGTCTGTGCTACTGTTGCAGTCTGTTTTTTTTGAAAAACATAAATTTCTGAAAAATGGAGAAAGAAAAAATGTAAAATTATTATTACTCTGTTGTTCTATTTGTTTATTTAAATCCATTAGAAATTTTCTAAAATCAATGTCCTTATATTGATTTTGATTAAATGATATTACGTCTATTAAATCACTATCACCATGAAATTGATAATTACTATAATATTGTGCTTTTTTCATTATATAAGAGTTTATAATTATATCATATAGTGTTTTACATGATAATAATAATCCCAAATCAACTCCCTTATTACATGCAATACAATTATATGTATTGAACAACTCATTATTTTCTACCTCTTCTATTGGATCTTCAATATCATATTTTTTTACTATATTATTTACAAATGTAGATAATTTATTACTATCTGACACTATTTCTTTAAGATTAATATTATTTTGTACTTCCATTGACTCTACATTACTAATATTACAAGAACATGCAATTAGTAATCCTAAAAATAATTTTTTAAGCATAAATGTCAACATAAAAATACCTTTCGTGTCCATTATACAACATGCAAATATAAATAAGCAATACAACAATAAAATTTTAAATAATTTTATTATATTATTTTATTATGGTATTTATTTAAATGGAGAATTATTAAAAAGATAATCACTGATATGTTCATTAAAATTGTTACTAATGTGATCACAATAGTATATTAATAAACTGTACATATTATTTTTATAACATTCATTACTATCTATTTTATTAAGTAATGGTTTTAATAATTTATTATTACTCATACATATATTGAAGATTTTGCAAAATTCTTGATCAGCATATAATTTTGTTTTCATAATATCATTATAATATGATTTATTGTTATTAATTTCTATTATTGTTTCACTTAGTTTATTATATATAAATTCATATTGTTCATTTGTTAATGTATTTTCCATTGAATTCACATTATATATACCTAAAATTAATAATCCAAATAATACTTTTTTAAACATATTTATTATAAAAAAATGCTTCTCAATGGTATTTTATATAAATTAACATTAATATGTCAATATAATATTTTAAATTTAATTCACAATTGTATGTTACACATCAAATGTAAGTAATATTCAGATAGTGCAAAACTATTCGTGCGTATATCAAATAAATCAACTATATAAACTTTTTAATATAATCTACGCACTCCATCAATAAATTGAAAAAGTAAAAATACCAAGTTGGTTCCACAATTAGTTTATTATCAATAAAACGTATATCACTAATTTTGTAATATCTAATAAAATTGTATCCAGCATGATTTAATGTTTTCATTAGACTATCAGTAATTTGTTCTTTTTTAAATTCTATTATTTGTATTGGTTGATTAATTAGATTTTTAGTAAATAAACTACTTAGTTTCTGTTGTACAATATTTAGTATTATTACATCGTACAATGTCTTACAATTGATATCAGCTATGCAAGTGTCAATTATTGGATTACTACTGTACTTAATATTATTATATTCATTAAATATCTTACTTGTTTCTTCTTTGGACATTATTTAAGTAGTGTTAGTATTATACTTGCTAACTACATTATCAACAAAGTAACTAAACTCATTAAAATTAGTTTGGTCAATTTCGTCTGGTGGTGTATCCATTGAGTTAACATTATAAATATTGCAAGCAAGAATTATTCCTAATAATAATCTTTTCAACATAACAGTAGAATTACTAAGCCCCCCCTTACTTGTATTCTACTATATAATATTTATATTTGTCAAATTTATATTTAAAATTTACTAATTGCTTATATTATCTACTAATTCATTCATTCTAAACGATATATATTTCACTACAGATTCATTGTTGTTTATTTTTGTGCAATAATTCATTAATACTAAATATGCTGTTACTTTTAAATCATGTGGTATTGAGTTATTATTATCTATTTTATTAAGTAAGTTATTTAATAAGTCTTTATTGTTACAACATGCTTCAATAGTCTTTTTAAAGTTTTGGTCTTTATCTAAAGATATAATTTTTTCTATATTGTTACATGTATCACTATATTTTTCATTTTGTAATATTGTTGAAGCACTGATATTGTAAGTGCAAGAAACTAATACAATTAATAACAATTTTTTAAACATATTTGTCACTATAAAACACTTCTCAATGGTATTTTATAAAAATTATAATAAAAACGTCAACATAATATTTTAAATATGTTACAAATTATATATAAAATAATTTTGTAATTTGAATTTATTAATTTAACAAGTAATCATATTAAATTATTATCCAATCAAACTGTTGTAAGGTAATTTTAATAAAACAATGACTATTATATATTTTTTATATAATAATCAAAAACAGTAATATTTCATTGTAAATACTAACTTCTCTCAAATATTTTATCCAATTGTTGCACTGTAATTTTAATAAAACTAGGACGATTATGATTACACTGATGTATGCTGAATGTCTTCTGCATTTCTTGTATTGTTTCTTTCATTTCTTGCATGGATAATTTACGTCCACCTCTAATACTATTATGACAAGCGGAGGTAGCAATTTTTATTCTAATACAATCATCAATATCTATTTCATTTATATTAAAATCATCTTCCAATACATCATAAAAAAATTGTTCCACATTAATATCGCTAAGTATATTTGGAATGGCATTTACTACTAATATTTTTTCATTAATATTCACTATAAATCCAAACTCATTTAGTTTACTTATAATAGTCATAGCGATAAATAATTGTTTATTATTTAATTCTAGTTTTATTGGATTTATGAGATATTGTTTATTATTTTTATTCAAATTTGATTTAATGTTTTCCATCTTTATTTTTTCGTGAACTGCATGTTGATCTATAATAACTAGTTCATTTTGTGTTTTACATATTATGTAGGTATCTAGAAATTGTCCCATTGGTTCTCCAAAAAAATTGTCATCTATTGTTGTATAACTTGTAATTGTTTTTTTATTACTTTCATTAAAAATGTCAATATTGTCGTTAGGTTTTATATTTAAATCTTCATATAATTTACTAATACCTTCATCTAATTTTTTATTAATATCTTCTT
The DNA here is from genome assembly GCA_017475965.1 of Alphaproteobacteria bacterium. GTDB lineage: Bacteria > Pseudomonadota > Alphaproteobacteria > RUG11792 > RUG11792 > RUG11792. The sequence goes on from JAFVEL010000062.1 coordinate 20,268, forward strand.
TATTTGCATTAAAATTACCAATAGTTTGTTGTCTTTTTACAATATCATCTTTATTATTGTCCTTGTAATGATGGTTATTATCATAAGTAATATCATGTAGTTTCATATCATTATTATTTGATTTTAATGTAGTATAATCAAAGTTATTGTTGTTATTAATGTATGTACCATCATTATTAAACCCAAGTTTATTGTTATCAACTGTTAAGGATACTCTATCGAATTTATCTAAGTTCTTTTTAATAGAATCACTAATAAATTTCTGTATGTAATTACTATCTCTAAATCTGATTTCAGATTTGGTAGGTGATACATTAACATCCAAATAAAATGGATTAATGGTTATAAAAATAACACACAAA
>JAFVEL010000010.1 GCA_017475965.1 Alphaproteobacteria bacterium
TAAACTCTTTTTACTATCATCTTGACCAAAGATTCTTTTGAATACAAAATCCATTGTTGGTGTTAACTTATATAATTTACTGTCTTCTGTCATTTTACCTCCATATTACATTCTATACTTTATATATTCTATTATACTATATCTGCACAACAAGTGAGGGAAATAAAGAGCTCTATGAGAAATTCTAACATAACATAATAATATTCATATATTAAGAAACTATTGCATATTATAATTTTTTTCTCATAAAGAACCAAGAAACTACTATTATTAATATAAATATTAATGTTATAGTTAGTAATACAGGAGTAGTACTAAAGGCATCTGAAACTATTAATCCTGATATGGAATATCCTATAAAACATCCCAATGAAGCCCATAGCAATCCAGAAAATATATTACATACAAAGAATCTTATTGGTTTAATATGAGCAGAACCTATTATTAGTGGACTAATTGTTCTTATTCCATAAATAAATCTAAACATAAATATGAAAAACATGTCCATTTTATTTAAAAACTTGAATGCTTTATCTTTTGCAGGTTCTAATTTAGGAAATTTTTTTACTATCCAATCAATACCAAATTTGTATCCAATAAAAAATAGTATATTGTCCACAATAACAGTTGTAAAAGAAGCTATTACAAATATTTTATATATATCTAAGTATCCAAGAGCAGCAGCTGCACTGGAAGAAATCAATATTATTTCTCCCTCAAATATTGACCCAATAAAAACGACCCAGTAACCCCATTCCTGCAAATTACTGAGTATCATTTCGAAGTTTGACATTTTTAAAATAATTTACACTATACTACTAATATAGTGTATATTATATAATTATTAATAATTAATGTACAATAATACACTCTCGTGGTTTAACATCTTTTTGTGATAAATCACTTAGTACTGTTTCACCAGCAACTGATGTTTGTCCAACATATACTTGAGGTACAGCTCCCACAGGTAACCATACGTCATTCCTACTACCAAATCTTATTAATCCAAATACTTCACCTTTATTGATTTCTTGTCCATCATGAACATCACATACTATTCTTCTAGCTATTTTCCCAGCTATTTGAGAAAATGCTATACAATCTCTTTGTTCAGTATTTTTATTATTATTTACTTGTAATATTATGGTATTCCTTTCATTACACAAACTAGATTTATCAACTGATGCATCAATAAACTGTCCAGGAGTATATATTACTTTCTTTACTTTGCCAGACATTGGTGTTCTATTTATGTGAACATTAAATAAACTTAGAAATATACTAATTCTGTATCTTTTATCTTTGCCTAATTCTAATTCTTCTGGTGGTTCATCATATACTATATTACATATAGTACCATCTGCGGGACTAACTATTAAATTATCGTCTTTTGGCACTGCTCTCCTTGGATTTCTAAAAAAGAGTGCAATTCCTATTGTTATTAATAATGAAGCCCAAAATAGTGCTTGGCAGAAAAGTAAGAATACTAAAGATATTGCAAGACCAATACCTATAAATTTGTACCCCTCACGATGTATTGATAATGTCATATTAATGCAACTCATACAATGTGTTACCTCAAATGTACATCTTCTTTGATCATTCTAACATATATAATAATTTATGACTACTTTCCAATATAAATTTATATTAATTAACGGTTTAACAAAAATACAAATAGTGTAGTATTGTGTATTAGTTACAAGAATTTATAGAAATTAAAAACATAATTTAAGTTATGACTTAATTGCTTATTACATGTGTAATATGTAAAACAATTATGCAAATGCCAGTATCTGTGCCTTGTAAATCTACAATCAATATTTTGCAAATTTAATATAAAATTAACTATCAGTATCTTAACATTTTATTAAAATCAATATAGCAGTACACATTATGTCAAACAGTTATGCAGATGTTAATAGAAAGAATCATGAATTTGACTACAGTCAAGAATGGGATAGATATTGCAGTAATACAGCTACTTTAAAGAGATTTATAAAATTTTTCCAAGTGAATAATGAACATGAGAATAATATTCCGCCCACACCTATTAAAACAGGAATTACTTTTCAAGTTAATCCATACAAAGGAGGAATAAATGAGATATATACTAATGGAGAAGACGCAGTTGGATTAGTTTGCGGTTCATGTTCTGTTTCTTCAACACTATTTCCATTTAGACACGATACATTTCATAGGTCTGGAGCAGCACATGCTTCTCCATTCATTGGAGCAATACCAAGTGGTAGAGTTACTCCGAAACTAATGCAATGTGTATATGAAGGAACAATTGGTAAAATAGTTGTTTGTTTACTGTCATTTTTAAACGACGCTACTAAAACATCAGAAAGCAGAGCTACAGTAGTACAAGTTCAAGAATTTAGTTCATGTTATATGACTTTTTTAGATATGACAACTTATCCTTACTTGACAATATTTGAGTTTGCTTATAAGGTACATAAATTATACATGTCAGATTATGATGTAAAACGTTCCAGTGCAAGTTTAGGACACGTTGCATATGAATTTGATTATGGTAATAACCAAGGTAAGAGTAGTTAATATAAATCATATGTACTAAATCAAGTAGCGCAAGCTATTGGATCTCCTCCTTGTGTAAAACTAATAAAACACTGGTACAATGGCAACTGAAAATAGTATTTTCCATATTACTTAATTATGATATTATTATGCAATTTATCTCAGCAAACATATGCATTTTATGATATACAAAAACATCATTTTGTAATTAATGTTTTATTTATAATGCAATAATGTTACTAACAGTAAACTCAATCATGTTAGTATGGTATTAGATTAAGTTTACAAAGTTAAGTGTGATATTCATGACAAATATCAAAAAAATATTATCAGCTTCCATAATTACTTCTTTAATTATTATGAGTAGCTGTCCTGTAATGGCAAGCACAAATTGTGTTAAACAAGTGCAATTCATTGGTTCTCTTGGTATATATGGAGGGAAGAGCAAAATAAAAGCAAAACCATCAATAAACGATTATATAGCGTTATTAAACAATCCAAATACTACAGATCCTAATGCAAAAGCAATCAGAGGCGAACTGCTAAAAGGATTTACACCAATTTCCAGTAGTGCAATACAAGATTTAGCTAAGGATTCTGCAGAACTTGAAGTTAGCACACCTGAAGCTCAAACTGTAGGATTGTATGGGAAATCTACTTTGAGTAATAATAACGTTTTGGAGTGGCAAGATTCCAACGTGTCTATTAGTCTCTCTAGTGATTCTACAAAAAACACTGATGGTTCTTATAATATTGTTACTACATTAAACATGAGTAACGGTAGTGGTACACCTGATATTATGCCTCATGATAACATTCGTCAAGAACAATTTAATGATTTGGACAATAATCAACCTGATCTGACTGGTGATAATGCTATTAATGGAGCACAGGAAACATTATTTGCAGAAGGTAAACAACCACAACTTATCACTCCTGTAAAAATTAAATATAAAGACATTACAGTTCCAGATAATTTGTACCAGTTTATTCCAAGTACTTCAAATAATAGTGAAATAAAGATTAGTGATTATTCTACTGATGGATGGCAGTTCTCTGGATTCGCAAGTGTTGGTGCGTTATTTAATACACCGCTTGGTGGTTCAGTGTATCTGTTATTGTCTGGTGAAAAACCATTTTCTAATAGTGAACAGAAAATTGCAAAGGAAAATGATAATAGTAGTAAGAATAGCGAGAATAACAACGAAAGTAATTACAGTATCAAATCAAGAGGAAATATAGGTATTGAATTAGGATTGCGTTGCAACTTTACTGAGAAAGTATGGGCTGGAGTTGGTGGTGGTTTCCAACACGAATGGTATAAATTATCATACAAGACTAGCAGTACCAATTCTAGTTCTAGTGATTCTTCTTCGAATGATACCTCAAAGGATATGGTCGGTAATACTCCTTACTTAAAAGTGATTGTCGGAGTCTCTTTCACTGATAATATTGGTGCTGAGTTGTTCTATAAATACACACCACAACATGATTTGAAGAATAAGGAACAGAAGTCAAGTAATGATAATAACTCAACAAATAATAATAAAACCAGTGTGTTCGGTAATAGTACATTTACAAAACAAGGCTCAAGTGCCATAGGTTTCGGTATTAACGTCCGGTTCTAATTCATATTCTTAAATGAGTAAATGGGTTTTTCAGCTCATTTACTATTTTTTTCTATAGCAGTGTTTTTCAAGATTATTATTAATATTTTAAATAAATTATTTCGTTTGAATTTTTTTATATCTCCCACCTCTTGTATAAATATAGTATAATATAATATATAAAATATAGAATGTAATATGAAGGTAATATGATAGAAGAAAGTAAATTATATAAGTTAACACCAACAATGGATTTTGTATGTATATTTGTTATATAAAATAACAAAACAAATACATCTTATTTGTGATATAAATTTAATTTTACATGGTATATCACTCACAAAATCAAATGATA
>JAFVEL010000063.1 GCA_017475965.1 Alphaproteobacteria bacterium
AATATTTGTACATTTAAGTAGATTTAAAGATGAAAAATTATTAAAGACAATAAGTAAGATGATGAAAGAATGGGCAGAGTTTTTCTTTGATCCAAAGAGAATAGAGAGTGAAGATGATGGAATGAAAGATGCACAATATTTGTGGACTAAACTATCAAGTAGTGAACAAATAAAAGCACAGATAAGAGCAAGAGAGAAGTATGCACTATGTAGCGATAGCGAAATAGCAATTGCGTTAGCAAGAGAGATGGACAAAGCTAGTGTACTACGTAGTAAAGCGGAGTAGCAGATTATTAATTAAAATTGCAACAGCAAGAGAAGCAGCAAAGAACGAAGGATTAATAGAAGGAGCACAACAGAAAATGAAAGAATTAGTCCTTAAAATGTAAAGTAAGGAATTTGCAAGCTAGTTTAAGTACTTGATAATAATACAGTACTACTGCAAAATGTTTGAATATAAGTATTGAAGAATTAAATAAAATATTATCTCAATAACATTATTTATAATATAATCACTCTGACAAGATGTTTGTTTATTATAATAATACATGATACATAATTTCAATGGGAGATACAAAAAAATCATTGTATTCCCCAATTATTAAAATTAAATGTTTTTTATTCATTGCTCAGAAGGCTTAAGCACCAAGCCCTATATTAGCTCCAGCTCCAGCTGTTACAGTCGCATTATCCTTTAATTTAATATCGCCAACTTGATAGTTACCTTGTGTTATGTTTACTGTAGGTGTAGAATTATTTTCACTTGGTTCTACACCTATACTTTTCACAACAGTAGTTTCTGAATTTGGATCAGATTCAATGTTTACATTATTTGCTCCTTTAAATGTTATATCAGTTTTTTCATTAGAAGCAAGTTGAGTCGTTTTATCCTTAATATCTTGCAGTGTTACAGGTGTTTCACCAATATTTTGCGGCATTACAATAGTAGACAAGTTATCAGGGATATTAGTAGCATCTACTGTTACTTCTGTGGAACCTTCACTGTATGGAATTTCATATTCATCAGTAATCAGTGTAAATTTATCTGTTTCTGCATTAATAGTTGGTTTTTTTCTATAACCTAATTTTTTGAATGAAACGAAATCAAGATTTATTTTGCTACTAGTATTTATATTATTATTGTTATTTATCTGTGTTACTACACTATTTAGTAACTCTGCATCATATTTAATACCACTTGTTACAAGTAATGAAGGCTTCTCTATTCCATGAATACTTAATGTATGATTACTAGAAAAAGATTCGGTGCTAATGTTACTTTGATTGTTATTATCATAGTAAATGCTATTACCTGATGCAGGTTTGATTTCCAACACATAAGGTAAACCACCCTCTATTGTTATATTACTATTTGCATCCTTTGTTATATTAGGGAATAGTGATGTTTTATTCTCATTAATTGCCTCAATTAAAGCTTTTTTCGTTTCTGTATTATTAAAATAATCATGATCAAATAACTTAATACTTGTATTTCCAGATAATTTAAAATATAAATTTGCACCATTTGTAGTATCAAATTGATAATCTGAATTAATATAATCACTTAAATCAACATTACCATCAATTATTGTTACTTGTGAATCTCTTACACCTGCTTTCGCCCCTGGTTCAACGTTTACTGTATTGCTTCCAGATAATTTTATTGTTCCTCCTTTTAATTGTCCATACTTTCCAAATGTCAAAGTGTTGTCTGAGTCCTCAGCAGTTGTTAATGTTTTGCCATTAAGATCAAAAATTGCTGGATTAATGTTAACTAAAGAACCATTATAGGTAAAAGTACTATCACCATTGTCAGTTATTCTAGGATCAATCTCTACACCAATATTTATATTATAATCAAATGTGTAATCACTGTCTAATACATTCATTCCACCTGATAATTCAATACATCCTGCGAAAATATTTTCTACACCATTCGAACAGTATCCGTTAACACTTCCTAATAGTATTCCCATTAAGAATACTTTACTTAAAAATTTAGTCATATTGACTCCAAAATTATAATTCTCATAATTAATCTAACATTTATTAGTAAAATAATAGTTAATATTTGCTAAGAA
>JAFVEL010000064.1 GCA_017475965.1 Alphaproteobacteria bacterium
TATTAAAATATTGTTTTTCATTGTTATTTATATTATTATTTTGTGTAGCCTCAATTGAGTTACCTACATTAACATTATCTGGTATATTATTATCTTGTGTTTGCTCATCGTTCGGTATTATAAAATTATTATCATTATCTCCAAATGATATATTATTATCATTATTTTCTACTCTTACCGGTATTGCTCCCAAGTAACTTGTGTTGTTATCGGTACTATTATCGCTAATTTGGTTAGTATTATTATTTAATATTTAGTTAGTTTGTATCTTCATATTATTTGATTCTAGTGTTTGAGTATCTGTAATATCATTTACTTCCAAATTACCTGTAATATTAACATTACTCATGCCATGTGTAGTGTATACTTGTATTGCTTCATTATTTTCTTGTGGAACAGAATTAAATTTTGTTTGTTGCATTCTATTGTGTGAATTGTCTTTAGTAAAAGTCATTGAATTTAATACATTTACTCTTCCAGGATATAAATTATCCCGGTTTATATTTTCACTATTGTTTTCTATATTATTATCACTATTTTCTATTACCATATCATTGCTTGTAATATTATTTATATTATTATTGTCAATATTTTGATTATTTTCACTATAATCTGAGAAATTATTATCTAAATATCCATCATTAATAATGCTATTATCATTCTCTTTAATTTGTTGTTCCTCTCCTATATATCCATCATTAATAGCACTATCATTAAGTTCGTTATCTTCATCATCTTCTACTGCATGATATATTATGTAGTTTGGTATATTATCTTCATTTTCATTATTATTAGAGTCACTATTATTAGCATTATTATTTGGTTCTCTGATAACATGTGGATTAATATTATTACTTCCATGAGAAATACTAATATTATACAAACTTATTATTGACAAGAAATGTAATGTTAGGCATCTAACAATTCTCATGTTATTGTATCCAATAGACAACTTTTCAAAATAACTATGTGATATATACAAATATAATGTTTACATATAATAAGTAAATTTTTAGTGAACTTCATACATAATTTTAAAAAGTATTTAAATAAGTTTTTCTATAATATGATTAATATTTTATTTAGTGACGATATTAAGATTGTAAAGTAATAATACTAATAATTAACATATGGTATTCTCATTTTTTACATAATATTTATATATAAAAAAAATTGGTATTACATATGTAGTTTGGTTTCAAATAAAGATTCCATCTATTATTATGTACTTTAACAATATTCAGTAAATATTTAATAATAATTTATTTATTATACTGATGTTTTTCGTATATTATAATAATCAGCAGCTGTACTAGCTATTGTTAGACAATTTACTAATTTAACACCATTATTTAATAATTCTTTGGTGCATTCATTCAGAGTTGCACCAGTTGAAAATACATCATCTACTAATAATACATTTTTATTACATAAACTCATATTATTACATGAAAATGCATTATTTAAATTTTTTAGTCGTTCGGATTTACTTTTTTTATGCTGATATGCTGTGTATCGGATTCTCCTAAGTGATCTATTAACTTTTATTCCACTCACTATTGATAATTCCTTTGCTATTATATCAGCAGGATTAAATCCTCGATACAAAGTTCTAAGCCAGTGAGATGGAACAGGTACTATAAAATCAATATTATTAAATAATTCGATGTATTTGTAAAATAATAATCTACTACAAGCATTAGCTACTTTGTCATTAGCATTCTTTTTTATTGATAATACTATTTTTTGTGTTACATTGTCATATAAAAATAATGCCCTGGCTTGATTAAATAATTTGCTAGTTTTATTACTTTCACACTCAGTACATAAAGCATTAATTGGCATTCCTATAGTAAATAACTTGCCACACTTGTTACATATTGGTTCTTCAATAATAGTAACTTTGGCAAAGCAATCAGTACAAAATATACCATTAGTAAAAATATCAATATTACTACATAATAAACACTTCGATGGCAATAACCAATTGTACAATGAAACGAATAATTGCTTTACCATAAAATTATCACATATTATAAACTATCTATATTTTCAATATTATTATTCCCATCATCACTAATATCTGAGCTATCATTACTTGAATTAGTATGTGGTAGGTTTTCAATAACATGCAAAAATTGCTTTGAGTTGTTCAACATTGATTTTATATTGTTATACTTTTGTTCTAATGAATAATAATTTGGATTAGTTAAACTATTATAAGTAACAATATTAATACGTATTGCATGCAATTTATCGTTTAATTCTTTATATTCCAGTTCTTCACATTCTACTGTTATATCATTCATATCACTTTGCATATCAGTATTATCCACATCAGAACTTAATATAATAGCCAAACGATTATTATGTAAATTATTATCTTTAATAAATTGCAGTTCTTCATTGTATGTAATTTTACTCAAATCATTATTTTGTATATTATTATTGATGAAATTTGCTCCTTTTTCTAATTTGTCATTGTATTTTGAGTCTTTATTATTATCCAGATATTTTTTTATAATTGCAACTAATGGGTCTGTAAATAATTTTACTTGATTCTTTACTGCTTTTGTATTTTGATTACTGTTTGCTTGTAATACTGTCTCTACTACATTATTATTAGTTTTTGCATCTTCAATTATAAAATTCGGAAGATTTATTTCTGATTCTTTTGTTAATCCTATTATATTTTTTATAATACTATTTGCTTTATTATTTTTTATCTTACTATACAAAGAATCTATTATTGTTTCATCGTCATAATCTATGCAACATCCAAATGTATTCAACCAGCATAATTTAAAGATATTCATATTACAACAACATTTCTTTTTATTATTACTTTGTTGTTTGTCAGAATTTGATGTTTTGTATAATGTGTTTCCAATACTATTTAATTTTTTCATTGGATCAACATTATTACTCAAATCATAAGCTAAAGATAATCCTGGTATAGCAGCACTGGAAGCACAATATATATATGGACTGGTTCCGAAATTATTTATGTTATAAAAATCATTAAAGGCTAATAAATGAGCAATAGTATCACGTACTTGCATTCCGTCAGATTGTAATACTATTATTGGAATTAATTCTTTATATTTTTTAAAATAATTATCAATAGTATCATATTCATTTTGATTTTTTACTGTTACTGGATTAGAAAAATATGATGATATGCCTGATAATTTTTTAGTATTCGGTTCTCTAAGTGTCATAAATGGTTTAACATTAATTGAATTCAAATCTTTTTGTAAATTAAAATACTGTTGCTTGTTTTTAGAATATTTATTTTTATTAGATTTACTACAAATAGATTTTTCAATAACATTATTTGAATCATCATTGCTCATGTCATGAATTCTTACACTATTCATAGTATTTTCTTCATAATGAGATAATGACTTATCATTTTTTTCTGTTTCTTCTTTTTCTATTTCTTCATTGGCATCTTTTTTTGGGGATCTTATATCATCTGTATTCAAAGAATCATTTGGCGTTTTAAAACTTTCAATACAATTGTTATTTAAAATCATTACATCTTGCGATGATATATTATTAATTTCACTAGCAGATAATAAGTTTATACTGTTTATTATTAATATTCCACTAAGTAAACTTTTAATTTTTAATTTTGAAAATAAAATCATAGTATTTCTCAACATTTTTAATACCTCTCAATTATATACTAATATATAATTAGTTAATAAATGTTTAATATTATAGTATTAATAACTATGTTTTGATTATTTGATTAGTACAGTATATATCTATAATGTACTGTTGTTCATTATTAAATTGTATATTATTTACATTCAATTTATTACATACAATATTTTTAGTCTTCTTATTATATATAGATAAATAATTAATAGGTAAATATATAAAATTCTGATTTTTTATACAAAAGTAACCTATTAAATGTGTAAATTTCTGGTAACAATAAAAAAGGAGAAATTATTTGTATAAGAACAAAACAAGTACAAATAAAAATAAATATGAATAAAAAAATAAAATGGTGCCGATTGAGGGACTTGAACCCCCGACCTACTGATTACAAATCAGTTGCTCTACCAGCTGAGCTAAATCGGCGTGGGGCGAGTAACCAGAGTCGAACTGGTGACCCCTAGGACCACAATCTAGTGCTCTAACCAACTGAGCTACACTCGCCATAACCACAATTAAATTCTATCATGTTGTACCAATTTGTGTCAATACTTAAGTAATATAACAACACATGGATAACTGAATATCCATGTTTAACACATTATTATTATTTATTTCCATTAATACTCGTTTCAAATAATTGTTTTATTTTTTGGAGAATTTCTATTATTGGTTTATTTAGAGCTTCTAATTGAATTTCTAACTTCATTAATTCCTTTTCATCATTTGTTGTCATTTTTTCTTTTGCTTTTGTTATTTTTTCTTGAATTGGTTTATATTCTGATTCGAGTTTTGCTTTATTGGCCTTCAATTCTGATAATTGTTTCTCTAGGTCAGCTAATTCTTTATCGATTTGTACTATTTGATCTTTTATTTTCTTTTTTTCTTCTGTTATTTTTTGGGAATTATTAACTGTACTTGTTGTCGTAGCAGGTGTGGTTGGTTTTGAAGTGTTTTTAGTTTTAGTAGTACTTTTATTTTTTTTAGTTACTTGTTTCGCATTAGATTTATTTGTAGTTTTTGGTGTTGAAGTATTAGTAGCAGTTTTTGTATTACTTGCAGTTGACATTTTGTTTAATTCTTTTTGCAATTCGTCTTTTTCAGTCGTTTTTTCTTTTATTTTATTTTCTACTTCTTTTATTTGTTTTGCAATCTTTTCCATATCTGAAACAATGTTATTTTTTTCCAATGCTTGCAAATCTTTATATGCACTAATTAAATCTAATTGTTCTTGTGACATTCCTTCTTTTCTTTTTTGTATGTGTTCTTCTAATTGTTTATTGAGTTCTTGCAATTGTATCAATAATGGTAGTTCTTTTATTTCTGGAATACTGATGTATGACTTACCTTCTGTTGTGAAATTAAAAGCAATTCGTAATTCATATGATGGTAATACTTTATCAGTACTTGTATTTTCCAAAATTGGTGTGGCAATATCTTCAATATCTTTGAAATATTTTTGTGATTGTAGCCATGTTTTCATAGAGGATACTGGTTGATAACTAGCTTTTCCGCCAGTAATTTGCAAATATTGTGCTAATAAATTTAAGTTATCTTGATTATTAAATTGTTTCACCATATTATCGATGCAGTGTTCCAGTATACTTTTATAATTACCTAATTTATCATAGTTTAATATTATTCTTTTTAATTTATTAGAATCCTTATTTTTCAGAGCTTCACATATTTCTTGAGTTAATGTAAATGGTACCATTAAAGTATCATCACTTAATCTGTTTGGAGTTTTGGAGTGTGTTACTCCATTAAACATGTAAAATGAATTGTTTGGATATAATTTCTTTAGTTCAGTATCTTCATTTGTAACTAATGAATCCTGCAAATTATCAAGAGTTGGTCTTTTATGTTCAATATTAGGCATTGATTTTGCTAATTGATTACTTTCATCACCACTTATATTATCTTCAATGTTCGGTCGATTGTATGTTATATTCTTCATTGACATTTTTCTTGATAAAGACTGTTTTTTACTTTTCGGATTCTTGATTAATTTGCTAGAAGGTATTTCCATTGACTGTGATAATTTATTATTGTCTTCATTTGGTCTATCGGCATTAATATCTGGTGCATTATTTGTCACATCATGCACTGATTGTCCTACATTTTGTGCCACATTTCCTTGTTCATTTTGTCGCTCTATTGCAACTGTTTCATTATTTATATTTGCTTGTTCCTGTGATATTGGGTTTTCATTTACATTTTCATTATTTTCTGCAATATTTTGATTTTGTTCTACTGCATGCATATTTTCTGTTGCTTGCAAATTTGTAGGAGCTGCTTCAGTAGAATTTGATATGTTAGTATTAATACCAAATATCGTTATTATTGTAGAAATCAATAACTTTCTATTCATAATATATTTCCTAGTATATAACTGTTCATTTTCATAATAACTTTTTTATATTAAAAATAAGTTAAAGAATTGCAATGAATAACTTTAATATATTGTTAGGGAGTCATAATGCAAATTTTGGTGTTATATAATTGCTACAAATTTCTCGCTTTATATATGTTTATAATACTTTATTAGTACAGAACAGTAATATGTAATGTCATATAAAACACATTCATTGTAAAAATATATTAGTAATATGACAATGTTTTTTATAAAAAAATATGATATACGTAAAATAATATCTAGACTTGTAATGTAAAATATAGTAGAATAATTAAGAAGAGTATTTTTAAGGAGTTCTATATGAACTTTAGTAATTTAAAAAAAGTATTAATGTTAAGTGCTGCTGTTGCAGTTATTTGTGGAAATGTAAGTAATGCAAGTGACAATATAGATCCACGAGAGTATCGTATTATAAATGGTGATATTGTTTCTAGTAATTGGATTGAGTTTGATAAAGATATTGTATCCAGTATGAAAAATTTTATTATTGACAAACTGAGTGGGGTATCTTCATCTAATGCTCAAAATATTGAACAAACATTATCAAATGTACTTGGTACAAATGTTCTCATTTCTGGTGATATGGCCTCCATGGTAAATAATGCAATTGAATTAAAAGTGAAAAATATTGTGACACATTTACAAATTGATGAGCAAAAATCACAAGATAAAGAGCTCGGCATAAGATTATTAGCTATGGTAAATATTGTACGTAGTATGATAGATAATGTTTTTGTAGCACCAAATAAATATTTGCTAAATGATAGCATTGCAGATGCAATAATTAGAGCCACCAGTAACATGAGTAGTGAATTGTTACAGTATATGAATAAGAATATGAATAAATACTATGACAAATGCAATACTACAAAAGATTATAGTTTCTTTATTGCAACTCTCTGCATGATATTGAATGCTAGTAATGTTAATAATTCACTCATTACTTCTCTAAATAATAAACTTGAGAATGAGGTGGGTCAATATTTTAAATTAGCAAGAAATAATAAA
>JAFVEL010000011.1 GCA_017475965.1 Alphaproteobacteria bacterium
TAATTTAAAAAAATATTTAATAAGATTATTTTTATTTGCATTTATTTCTCATTTTGCTTACTGTTTAGCATTTGGTATACCGTTTATACCTAACTCTATATTTAATGGAACAAGTGTTATGTGGTCCCTTGCTTGGGCAGTAGTTCTTCTTGCCATATTTGATAGTAAAATAAATGAAAAACTAAAAATATTATTAATGATTTTAATATTTGTAATAACATTTCCATCAGATTGGAGTTGTATAGCTGTATTTTCAATAATATTTATGAATAAATACAGAGGCAATTTTAAAAAACAAATGATAATGATGATGCTTGGGACATTAATGTATGCAACTGTTTATTTTATTTTCCTAGATAAAGTATATGGATTGTTGCAATTGTTTACTTGTTTAACTATTCCAGTATTATATTTATATAATGGTGAAAGAGGTAAAGTAAATCTGAAATATTTATTTTACATATATTATCCATTGCATTTAATAATTATAGGAATTATAAGATTAGTAATATATGGAAATATACCAATAATTTTAAAATAATGATTGTTCGGAAGATTAAGATATTATGTATTATGAAGTAGATAATAAATTCTGCTTTTTTCTATGGTATAATAATAAATGTTAAGCGTGGTTGACAAATTTCCAACGCAACTGTATTGAACGCAACTGTTATTTTTTATAATATTGTTTGTGAAAGAGGTGAAAACATGAATATATCAAAAAGATTATTCAATTTAAGAAAAGAGAAAAATTTATCACAAGAGGAACTTGCAAATGTTCTAGGTGTATCTAGACAAACAATTAGTAAATGGGAAACTGGGGAATCTAATCCTGATTTTGATAAAATAATTCCATTATGTGAATTTTATGGAATAACATCAGACGAATTATTATCTGGTAAAAAAGATATTGTAGAAGCAAAAAAAGAAGAAAATAGAAATAATTTTGCTAGAAATATGGCTATTGCTATTGGATTATATATTATATCAGTAGTATTTGTAGTTGTATCAGATGAAGTATTTAATCAAGAAATTATTGGTATTGCATTATTTTTCATAGTTAATGCAATTGCTACAAGTTTAATTGTTTATTCTTCAATTAAGTATAAAAGAGATAAAGAAAATGAGAAAGAAGAAAAAAATGAAAATCCTATTGTAAAACAAGTGTGTGGTATTATTGCTCTAGTAGGTGTAATAGCATATTTAATAGTTAGTTTTTTAACAGGAGCATGGCATATATCATGGATTATATTTATTATTATGGGTTTATGTTGTGCTGTAGCCAAACTAATATTTAGTTTAAAAGAGGAAACTGATAATAATAAAGAAGGTAGTGATAATGGTGAATAAGATTATTAAAATTCTTTTAATTATATTATTGACAATATTAGTAGTAGGCTTAATAGCAGTATTTGTTTTATTATTAAATAATAAAATAGATCTAAATATATCCCAAAGTAAATTAATATATGATGAGATTATCACAGAGTCATTTAATAATATTCAAGTATCGACTAAGAGTTTAGATATTAAATTGATTAAATCAAATGATTTAAAAACAAATGTTAAGGTATATGATCGAAATGATAGTGAATTATCTGTTAAAGTAGAAGATAATACTTTAAAAATTGAGAATGAGCGTCATACATCATGGTGTTTCTTATGCTTTGATGAAAGTAAAGTTGTAATATCTTTACCAGAAAAAGAATATGATTTAGTTGTTAATGCTACATCAGGAGATATTGAATCACAAGTAGATCTTAATAATGCTACTATTGTTACGACAAGTGGAGATATAGATTTCACAAAAGTAAATGAATTAGTATTAACCGTAACTAGTGGTGATATTGAAATTAATGAAGTTAATAGTATTACAATTACATCAACAAGTGGTGATGTTGAAATTGGAAAAGTAAATAATAGTTTAAATATTGAAACTACTTCTGGAGATATTGATATTGATAATTTAACTATTATGAAAGATTCTGATATAAAAGTAAAAAGTGGAGATGTTACCATTAATAAAACAGCAGATAATATTTACTATAATGCAACATCAACAAGTGGAGATGTTAAAATAACTAATAATAATCGTCATGCTGATTATGAATTGAAAATTGATACAAAATCAGGAGATATAAAAGTTAAATAAAAGATATCTCAAGATTAAGATATATAGAACGGATGAAAATCCGTTTTTGTATGGTATAATGTTTATTGAAAGTTGGTTATTTGTATGAAATATATTGTCTTGTTAAAAGAAATAATTATATAAATCATAAAACAAAATAAACTTTTAATAGTAATGAAATTAAAAAATATCTTACTAATTACTAAACTTCATTCCATAAAGTGAAAAAAATTGATTAACTTATTTTTTTGTGATATATTGGTATAGTATAGAATAGGTGATTAAAATTATGAGATGTTTTAATAAAATGTTATCTTTAGCAATAATAATTTGCTTATTAGCTCCAACTATAGTTTTGGCAAGTACAGATAAATATGCCATTGAAGAAATTGAATATATATCAAATACGGATACGATTAATTTTTCTAAAGATGATCCTGATGAAAATATAAGATATATAGGAGAAAATCCAAATAATTATATAGAATTTAATGGCGAATTGTGGCGTATCATAGGAATAATAAAAAATATTAAAGATGCGGATGGTAATACTGATTCTAGAATAAAAATTATTAGAAACGATATATTGTTGAATCTATCATGGGATGGATCTGATCATAGTATTAACGATGGGCAAGGAGTTAATGAATGGTCCACATCTAATATTAATAAAATACTAAATGAAGATGGTTATATTAATAAAAAAAGCGTTACATGTGAAAATGGAATAAATGGAGCAACGAATATTTGTGATTTTACTGCTACTGGATTAAATGATGATAGTAAAGAATTAATTGATTCAGTTATATGGGATTTAGGAAGTAACTGGGATATTAATTATAAAAATGCAAAAGCATCAGAGTTTTATCAATTCCCATATAGCGGAAAGAGTGGTAATTACTGACTACAGGATTATATTGTACAGACACTGTAGA
>JAFVEL010000065.1 GCA_017475965.1 Alphaproteobacteria bacterium
ATTATTATCAGAAGATTTCGTCTTATCATTACTATTATTTGTTTTGTCAGTATTTTCCATTAGTGAAACTGTTTTATTTGCTACTGGGAAGTTACCAAATACTCCAGCTCTAACGAACCAATCATATATTCTGTATTGGTAGAAAACATTGGCTCCTATATCAAAACTCCACTTGGAAACATCTTTAAATGTTTGTGATGCAGCATTATTGGCATTTAAGGTACTAAAGGCACTATCTACAAAAGTATCAGTTAATCCCAAATCTTTGTGTTTTACTGTATCAATATAATACTCACTCTCGTATTGCAATAAATCATACTGATTATTACCAGTCATATTTAACTGAGTTTTATAATCCTTTAATGTAGTTTCATTCGACACAATTGCTGATAAAAACGCGTAAGTTAATGGATCAGATGTCTTTATATCATTTAATTTCATATATGTTGGGTCATAATCATTATAATTATCTATTTCATATAATTTATCAAAATCTCGTGGAACGAGACTATAATTTTCACCATTTACTGTTAAGTTCCTGTAATTTTGTGTAGCTGTAGTGTCCGTTGTTGGATTACTCCACTCTGGCTCATCCCAAATTTCATCATTAATTTTATCGAGTCCATTGTTACTCAATATATCAGGATTTATAAGCAATGGAATATTCTCTAAATAATTACCATTATCTGGGTCATACATTCCAATACTATTATATTTTAATTATGTAGGATCTTCCGGATTATATGAGTATAATCTATACTTAGTTGGGTTTTCACTATTGAATTTTTTTAATTTTAGATCCAATACTTTTGGCTTCTCTGGTAATGTACTGGAATCTGTTGCTCCATCAATATTCTGTTGATCAGCACTTGTATATGCATTTAGAGTGTAAATATTATCCTGGTCATCGATCATTGGAGTATCTGTTGTATTTGGTGTTACCAATTTCTTTTGTGTATTAGCAATGGATTGCTTTATTTTATCTACTAATAATGTATTTAAATTATCAAGACTACATTTTACATTATTATTATGTGTTCCCAAAGTTATTCCTATACCAAAACTACTACTACTGTCACAATTTGCATTGGGTGTATTGGTTATCAAAGTTGTTATTAAACACAATGATATTAATTTAAAAATTTTCATCATAAAAATTGATATTTATCAAATAAACTATTCTACAATTACAATGATATATTTCAAATAGTTAAGAAAATGTTTATTATTAGGTTGTTTTATATGTTTTTTTTTGATAAAATATGCTAATTTTATATAAGTTATTATGATAATACATTATTTAATAAAATTTATATTTAATAATATTTTATGCAAATACAATTTATATTATTTACTTTTACTATACAAAAATATTACAATACATACAAACAAATAGAAGTATATTGCTTTAGTAATTTATGATAACAATCAGTGCACAAATCAATTCAAAAGTTAATCACAATAAAATTAAAATATATAAACGAGTAATATTAAAATCTAAGAACATTTTATCAAAATATTACAAAATGTAATAATAATACACTACAGTGTCATAATACTTTCATTATTATACAAAATAATATTACTACAAGATGACATGTATTCAGGTAGTGGTGCTTTTATTTTTATTAAGCTGTGAGTATTAATATCTTTAAATGATACTTCATATGCATGTAAAAATAAATGTTTATTTTTTTTACCGTCGTATTTGCTATCTCCTAATATAGGTGCCCCGATGTGTGCCATGTGTACTCTAATTTGATGAGTTCTACCAGTTAGTGGAATTGCTTCTATTAATGAACATCCATTTACATTTCTTATTACTTTATAATTTGTTATAGCTTCTTTACCTTTTATCTCATCAACTAATACTCTATCTTTACATTTAAATAATGGAGCATTTATAGTGCCAGAAGATTTTGTTAAGACTTTAGACAATAATGCTATGTATTTTTTCTGAATTAATTTATTTCTAAAAACTAATAACATATATCTAGCAGTTTTTAGATTTTTTACCATTATTGTTATACCACTAGTATCTTTATCTATTCTATGAACTAATCTAAGTTCTGGATTGTATGCTTTTGCCATAACATCCAATGCAATCTTAGTTTTTGAACCAAGTTGAACAGCCAATCCACTAGGTTTATTTATTATAACTAGATTATTATCTTCATAAATTATCATCTGTTTAAATGTATC
Organism: Alphaproteobacteria bacterium; assembly: GCA_017475965.1. GTDB lineage: Bacteria > Pseudomonadota > Alphaproteobacteria > RUG11792 > RUG11792 > RUG11792. Next base: position 2,203 of record JAFVEL010000065.1, read on the forward strand.
TAAATACGTGGAATAATTTTTTACATTATTAGTTTGTTTTATATTATTACTATTTACTATTTGAAATACTTTTATTATATTTGGATGTATAAATACATTATCATTATCTGTTACTTGAGTTGAGGATTGTACTTTCTTCCCATTCAATAAAATATCTTTATTTCTTATAGCTTTTTCTATTATTGATTGAGGAATATTGCCATATTTCCTCTTGATATATTTATCTAATCTGGAACTATCAAAGTTAGTCATTTATATTACATTATTTGCAACTATACCAATAGTATATTAAATTTAGATTTAAACAGTAATATATAGTTTAGATATTTTATGCATTTTGATGATATAGTAATTAATTTTACTAATATAATAAACCGTGCAATCATTCATAGGTAAAATAAAATACTACTCCATAAAAATAAACACTAATAATACAAAATAAAAAACGTAATGGAGTACTATCCCCACCACGCTTTACCTATTAAATGTATAATCTAAAATTAAAATTATTATGCATAAATACTATGCATTACTATTATCTTCATTAGGACTACTATCCTTTATGAAAAACACTGCTACTAGTGATAAACAAATAGCTACTATGACCCATACAAATGCTTGTCTGTACATTGATAAGTCATAAAATGGTAGTCCCTTCTCTGTAACTCTACCATCCCTATATGTATCTAACAATTTTCCTAATTGCGGATCAAAAAATAATCCTCCCATCATTAATATCATATTATTAAATCCGCTAGCAATACCAGCAAATTCCTTTGGTACAAATCCATAACACATGGAAAATGTTAAAGTATCTGCTCCAGCAAAGAAACTAGCCATAAAAAACAGTATTAAGCAAGATAAAAATCCTATTGAATTACTATAAATTGCTAACCACATAGTTAATATCAATCCTAATGTGAATAATACTACTGGTTTTTTATAACTACTCCATTTTTCAGCAAATATTGCTGATACAACACTTCCTACTCCAAATCCTATATATATAAGTGAAGGTAATATAGCTGCATGTTCAGTTGGTATGTTAAATCTCTTTTCCATAAAAGAGGTACCCCATAAGTCAGCTATCGAACTAACTGGCAAATATGACATTGCTCCATAAAAACCTATTAACCAAACATTATAATTAGTTGCTAGCTTTTTTAATCCATCTAATACTTTTACTTGTTGTTTTTCTATAGTAGTACTAGTATTAGATTCTGTTTTAGTAGCTTTTAATCCAAAAAATGCTATTATCCCTAGTATAATTCCAAATACTGCTATTCCAACAGTAGCACTTCTCCATCCATACCATTTAGCTAAATATGAAGATGCAGTACTTCCTAACATACTTCCTAAACATCCCATACATGTAGCTATTCCCATAAATAATGGATACTTATTTTTTCCATATAGCTCAGATGCTACTTTTCCACAACTTAAGAAAGCAGCTGAAGAAGCAAGTCCAACTAGGAATCTGCCAATCATTAATTGTATATCATTACTTGCAATACCAAATATTAATACTCCTAATGAGCATATAAAGCAACATGCAGTAATAACAAACTTATATCCAATTTTATCTAAAATTATTCCCCATGGTATTTGCATTCCATTATATGACCAGTACATTACTGATACTATGAAACCAACCTGAGTAGCGTTCAATGAAAAGTCATGGATCAAATCATGTACTAATACTCCAGGTTCAACTCTAGACAAACATCCAAATAGGTAAAACATCCAGCAAATTGCTATTGATAGTATTGCTGTATGTGATTTATTAGTTATTTTTTCCATAAATCTCCTCATCAAAACACCAAAAATAACTGTATATATTATAACATAATAAAAATATTTTAAAGTGTTAACATACATAGAATGAAAAACTATTGATTATTACAGAATAAATGACTAAATAATGTTTCCATCCGAATTGAAGTATTAGTAAAAATTATTTAAAAACTAAAATCAATTTATATGAAATTTGAAGAAATATTGTATTAAAAAGTGGTATAATACATTACCCACCAATAATACCTAGCTGTGATGATATATATTTATTATTCCGATTTTTTTACTACGATCTCAAGTAAGTTTATACCAAGATGTTTCAAAATTTTTAACTACAATTAAATATAGTTTCTAAAATATGAATCAACAACACAATATTGAAAGGCTAAATTCAATTTACTACAGTATCAATAAATAATTTCAATAAAAGAACAACAATTCATACAAACTACCAAAAATAAAATAGTGTACACAAACAAACACGAACACAATAGATAAAATCATATGACAATTGGCAAAATATAATAATCCCAAGGGGAAAATCTCCCTTGGATTTAGGACAAATATTACTTAGACTTATTATCTGTTGCTTCTGTTTTTTGAATAGGTGCTTCGTTCAATTTTTTAGTAAATTCTTCACCTTTTGACTTGGAAACTCTATGCCTTGCATGCTTTGCAACTCTAGTTCTGTGTTTCTTTGTTCTCTTTTTCTTTGTTTTCTTTTCTGCTTTATTTTCCGAATCATCAGATGTTGCTTCATTCGATTCATTATTATTATCTGAGCTGGCTTGCTCTTCTGCTTGTTGTGCACTATTGCTTTCATCATTACTACTATGTGCATACATGCATCCACTAGTGAATAAGAAAGACAATGCCAATGAAATTAAACTAATCTTGTTCATAACTAATCTCCAATAGAATTTATATTCTACCCTAATATTATTATACACCATAATGTAGTATGAGGTGAAATAAATTTCGGTAATAATAAAAATTTAAATGTAAAGATGCATTATAATTACCACTAATTAAAATAATAATTACAGATTAATTAATCAAATTGTTTAAATACAATATGAATTATATTATTTTATACATATCATATACGAGTTTTAATAAAATTTTAATATACCAACACAATATGCCATCTTTACTAAGATTATAATTTCTTGTAAATACTGTATTAATATATTAGTAAATACAGTATTTAATACTGTTCTAACTTGCATTTGTTTATTGTTATACACATTTGTAATTGTTGTGCTAGTTCTAAATTATGCGTTGCCACAATTAAACTAGTATCCAAATCAACTACCAACTTCATAAACAAGTCAAAAATTTGCATAGCAGTGTATGGATCTAAATTGCCGGTTGGTTCATCGGCAAGTATTAGTTTAGGATGCCCAACTAATGCTCTTGCTATTGCTACCCTCTGTTGTTCTCCACCAGATAAACACTTAGGCATACTATTTATTCTATTAGTTAATTTGACTTTGTTTAACATATGTTTAGCTCTTGCGGTTGCTTCTTTTATGTCAATTCCCTGAATCAATAATGGAATTATTACATTTTCTAGTGCAGTAAAATCAGGTAATAGATTATGGAATTGATATATAAATCCAATATCCTTAGCTCTTATAAATGATTTTTTATCATCTGACAATTGTGTTGTGTCTTTTCTATTAATATATACAGTTCCACTTGTTGGAGCATCAAGTGTAGCACAAATTTGTAATAAAGTGGATTTTCCGGTGCCACTAGGTGCAACTAATGCTACACTTTCTCCTGCATATAATTCCAAATTTATATTATCAAGTACTTTTATTATTTCATTACCAGATTGATATTCCTTACATACTTGTGTTAACTGCAAAATGCTCATTGCTACTCGATATGAAAATAGTAAATTGCCTTATATTATATATTATATAAAATATCCGCATTGATGTTGTTAGAAACGAATAAAATCGATACTAAATATACAATGCAGTACACGACATTATATAATATCTATATAATCTAGTAATATACTTTATATATTCTATTATACTATATCTACAATAAAATGGATAGAAAAACAAAAAAGTCCATGCGAGATTTAAAACACATTATTGTAATATTCTATTTTATTTAAACACTAGCAATTATTATTTAATATTTAAATAACAGTGCAAACTTACAAAACATATAATAACTGTTGATATGATTTAGATATTGATTCATCAAACAATATTAACCAATTTTCTGTACTATATAATAATTCTGGTTCATTCTGTAATAATACACTGAAAACTGTCTGGTATTGTAACTTTACATTATTGAAGTAAAAATTTATACTTTGCAGTGATTGTTAATACATATTAATAAGAATTTCAACATTATTTTTATTATCACAGCGTGCACTTTCAAGTATTGTATTAGAAATTTCAATTAAATTATCTCTATTATATATTATATATTAATATTTGTTGTGTTTCTTGACGCATACTTTCATCTAGTTGTTGTAATTGTGTTCCGTTAAGTAATGCATTAGTATTGTTTTGCACAATAGCATTAACAAAACGCAATTCATAACCAAGATCATCAATTGCTTTGTCTTTATGATTATATTCATTTGTTAATATGCACTATAACAATCGATACTACCTACCAATATTACTAACATATTAGATAATATTTTTATATATTTTTTAGTTTTATAATTAATCCATTAGATTTAACATAAACTATTACGTAATAACATTTATTTATTAATATCTGGTAAAAAAAATAGCTACAGTTTGATAACATTTCACCTGTAGCCGTGACATTTATTTGTTATTACATATATTTTGTTACAATGCATTTAATACTATGTTTTTTTATTGCTATTGGAAAAACTCTTTGATAATTGCTGTTGTAATTTGGAAAGTCTTGTATTAGCATACTTTATATTTTTTACTACTAATGTTTCAATATTACCACAAAATTTTTTAAATCCTTTTGGATTACATTGATTTTGAATAGCAATTTTTGTGAGAGGTTTTATTTTTTCTCGATAAAACGCGTATTTATTCAAAATCTCTGTTAAAATATCAGCATATTGAGTATTAAGGTCATTTAGTAGTGAACGTGTTGTATTAGAAATATTAGTAAAATCATCTTTTCTTATCTCATTATACTTGTTATTTAATTCATCAAGTTTTTGAAATGAATTTTTCAAATCTATAAAAAATAAGTATGTAATTGATAATATATCATATTTTGCATTTGCAAATAGTTTATCCATTTCAGTTATAATTGTTACCTCGCTCCGTTTCATATCGCAATTAAATTTATTTACTTCAGTTCTTATGTTATTAAACACTTGTTCAGGAGTTTTAGGTGGTGTTTTCTTACCAAATCCAAAAAAACTATAACAATTATTATAACTCATTGAAAATATAATTACTGACATAATAATTCTACTATAAATTTTCATAATGTATTGTCCTAATAAGTATTTTCTATTATTAATACTAACATTTATTTATTAATTAATCGTTAATTTTTATATTGAATTTAAACATAAAAATATGTATTTTGAAAAACAACGTGCGGAAAAATACAACAAATGTATTCTCTGCACTGTATAAAATAATTTTACTGTACTTAATTTAAGATATCTTGTAAGTTAATATTATTAATATCTTCTACTTTTTCTGGGAGTTTTTTCAAAAAAGTTAAACACTTATCAATTTCTTGAGGAATATTTCCCAATTGTCCAGTAAATTCTGTTATTTCATTCTTATATTGTTCAAGTTGTTCCATAAGTTTTTTCTTATTTTCTTGGTAATTGTTTCCATCAATAAGACTACCTTCAAAGTCATTTGGCAATACACAAAGTGCTGTATTACTAGCAAGCGCAAACTTATCTATAGTTTCATTATATAAATTATCAAGTGGCTTTGAGCATTTGATAAATTGTTCCTTTAATTTTTCTAGATTATCTGATGTAGTAGTATTATTACTTTCGTAATTATTATTTGCATTATTATCAGTAATAAGTTTTTCTAAATCTTGAGAATTATTTTGTTCTGCACTTGGTTGTATGTCAGTATTACTTTGAGCTAGTTGATTATTATCTGTTGCTGTATTTTTTTCTGAATTATTTGTACTTCCAACACCATTCACAACATTTTGCGCTGTATCAGTAGCTTTTTCTGTAACGGAATTAGCAAGATTTTGGACAGCATCCGCAGCCTTTTCCTCAATGGAAGTTGTGACATCTTTTGTTGTATTAGTAACGTTCTCTGCAACTGAATTTACAGCATTTTGTGCTGCCTCATTAGCTTTTTCCACAGATTGACCAGCAGCATTTTTGATTGCACCAGTTATGGCATTACTAGATTTTACTATATTGTTTATAAAACCCTGTGCTACACCATCAGCACTAACTGGACTAATATTATATGTTAATAATAATGCTGATAATATTTTCATGTAATTACTTAAGTTCATAATTACTCCATTCTACTAAACTATTTCACTATTATACTAACATCTATCTATTAAAATTTAGTTAATACTGATTATACATGTACACAAAATTACTATCGTATATGACTTGTAAAGTCAAATTATATCGTAGAAAATTTTTTTGACAATTATATTTGTATTATTACTAATCCATTTTACACTAAATAATCAAATATTCAAGTATTTTGTTTTATATTCATATATGTATTTCCTAGTTGTCTCAAATAGTGATGTTATACATTTGCTAAAGATATTATCATATTCTATAATAATACTAACTGGTTTTATTTTTAGTGTGACAGTTATGGAGAAAACAAACTCTCAGATAGGATTTTGGACTTTGCTTGCTATTGTAATTAATGCACAATTGGGAGCAAGTATTTTCCTATTACCATCTAAACTAGCTGCATTTAAAACATATGGTTTGATAGGCTGGATTATAGGTGGAATAGGAGCAATTCTAGTAGCTATGGTCTTTGCCTTTCTATGTATAGAAACATCAAAGGCTGGTGGACCGCATATATATGCTAGAATGATGTTCGGGGATAAAGTAGGATTTTTCGTTACTTGGCTTTATTGGTGTGGAGCTTGGGTATGTAATCCAATCTTGATATCAACATCAATAGATTATCTTGAACAAATAATAGGAACTATATCATCAATCGAACGTTTTATATTGGAAATATCAATAGTAACTTCATTAACTTTGATAAATATAAAAGGAATAAAATGGGCTGGATACTTGGAAAATATTATGGTAATGATAAAGTTATTGCCATTATTATTAGTGCCAATACTAGCATTTAAAAATATTAATACTGAACATTTTAATTCAGTAACCACTAATAATATGTCCGCTCTTGATGCTATATGTAAAGCTAGTATAGTAGCATTTTGGGGATTCGTAGGATTGGAAGAAGGAGGTTCAACTGCTGATTCAGTAAAAAACTCTAAAAAAGCAGTACCATTAGCTATAGTACTTGGAACATCGTTTGTCGCTTTAATTAGTTTAATTAATACTGTATCAATATTTGGAATTATTCCATGTAATGAATTAGAACAAATTGGAGCACCATTTGCGGTAGTATTAGGAAAACTATTAGGAGGTAATTATGATAAAATAATAGGTATTTTAACATTCATTATGTGTTATGGTTCATTAAATGCTTGGATACTGTTTAGTGGAAAATTATCACAAACTGCAGCAAATGAAAAAATGTTCCCAGCTATTTTTGGAACATCAAATAAATCAGGTTCTCCTTATGTATCATTATGGATAGCGGCATTTGGAACTATTTGTATACTAGCAATACTTGAATTTACATCATATAAGGACGCTTTATCTAACTTCTTAGATATGTCAGTTATAATGTATGTTGTTTTATATATAATTGCAATTATTTCATATTTAGTATGGATTTATAAATCAAAGAAATACTCATTAATTAGGGTAATAGTAGCAATACTAGCATTCACATTTTGCTTCTTAATGTTAAAGTGGTCAAATTTCTCAGACTTTACAGCAGTAGGATTAGTCTTATTAGCATCATTACCAGTATTCATCTACTGGAACAGGCGAAGAAATATCGTCAGATAATTAATTATACATTAACGTATATATTTATCAATACATAAGTTCAATATTAATTAAGCATTAGTATTACTATGCATTATTATATATAATATCTTAGTGTACTAAAATTAGTATTGTAAGACATATGTAAAATAAAGTAGTGGCATTGTATTTATATACCACTACATTTGTATATACTATTTCAGTGTATATATCTTGTTATTTACATATAAATACTATATTAACTTATATTACGCTTTTACTTGTACTCCTTCTTCAATTACCAAAATTCCATTATTGTTTTTATCCTCATTTGGTAAGTCATTCTGATTAGTTTCAACATATTCTTCCAAATTTAATGCTCCTTCAATATTAAATACATATTTGTTATCTTTATCATATGGAATAATTTTTATAGATCTAGCATTTTTTGTAATATTCAAATCAAGTATATATTGTCCTTCTGCTACTACTTTGTTTGAACCATCTAACACAACATTGCATCTAATACCATTTTCATTTAGTGAAATGTTTTTTTCATCCAACCCAATTCTTTTATCTGTCGGTTGAGAGGAACCATCTATAATGTATCTCTGTCTATTTTTGGTATTACTTCTTGTTCTAGTTTGAATTTTTTTCTCAAATAATAAATCAACTCTTGCATATGAATTTTCTCCAAATGTAATATTTTTAGTTTCATCAGAAATAAATATTATGCCATAATATTCTGTATTATCACCGTATAATTTTACTACACTATATTCATTATGTTCTTTATTGATATTATGGTTAATCAAGTTTAGATTATTATTACAAATTAATCCTGCATTAAAAATATTTGGAATATTATCAAGAATATCCTCACCATCCTCACTTGTCTGAAAACATTCATTTAATTTTATTAAATCAAAATAACATTTATATTTTCCAATATGTGATATATTGTATTCGGATTTTGATTCACCATCAAATAAACTGGAAGGAGGTGATCTATCATCAGATGCGTGTACAGTTTTGGTATATCCAAATTCAATATCATATTCAACAAATTTATCACTATCATTTGATATTTGATTATCTGATATTAATTCTCTTTTCGATAATATTGCTTTTGTGTTATTTTTGTCATTATTATAATTTCCTTTTATACACCAATCGGTAGTTACTGTTACATCAACGGTTTTAGTGTAATCTTCATTTGAAAATGCACAATTTTTGAAATATAAATTTGGATATAATGAACAATTATATAGATGTGTAGATTCATCCAGTACTAAATTATATTTGTCATTAGTGTATTTAGGAAGTACAACATTCATATCGTACAATATAGCTTGCAGATAAATATTTGGTGAATCATAGTTTATTCTATTCAAATATATAGTACTTGTTTTATTATTACCGTCTATTAGATAATGTGTAGCATTTTTTCCATTAAAAATTCCACCATCAATTACTGAATTTGGATATGCTATAAATAATGTATTACCAGTAGCATCAAATAATCTGTAATTTTGACTATTCCATATTGTATGAGAATCTGGACTAAATATTATTTTAGATTCATTATTTAATGTATTAGCATTATTTGATTGATGTACGTATTTTCCATTTTTATTTATTAATAATGTTGAACCATCTAAATCAATACAAGCCATTGAATTAATTTGTGTTTCAAAACGTACACCACCTGTGATTTCAAATATACTATCCTCCATAATAACATTTTTATCAGTTATACAATTGTTCTCCAGTTGCCATGAACCACTCATTATTTCATTAGATATTTTTTTGGATCTTAATTTTTCTATATCAAAATTGTCATAAGTTCCAATTTCATTCTGTTCACGAATGAGTGATTTATTATTCTTATGGTTACCAAATTTTCTACTTGACATATCATGGTGATATTGAGTTTGCATTATTACATCTTGTTGTAATAAATCAGAACAATTACATTTGCAATTATTCGTAGCTATACTATTTTCAATACTCATAATACAAAATAACATTAAACCTAATCTTCTTTCTATTGGCATTATGTTAATAACTTATTACATAATATCTTACATTTAATAGTAATCCAGTTTTATTTATAAATAGTTAACATAAACTTTCATATTTGAAAAGTTAGTAGTTTTCTACATAAAGAAAGCACTTACACTATGCCTTCTTAAAATGTTTATTACTGTTGCCATCCATCAGTTAAATGATCTAATGAACATAAACCCTGAGCTAAGTCATGAGAAAAAGGATTGATACGTCTACAATCAATCCATATCTTTTTATTTAATACATTTGTTAACTGATCCAAGAGATATGCCCCATCA
>JAFVEL010000001.1 GCA_017475965.1 Alphaproteobacteria bacterium
ACTAATTATAGCACTGGTAAAGTAAATGTAACAAACACAATTACATTAACTAATGATAATCCTGGACAAACAGCACAATTCAAAGCTGTTCCATCGGAAGCGGAATCTGTACAAGTATATAAAGATACTCAAGCAAATAATATTAATATTACTGGGGATTATGAAGTACAAGATATTACAGAACAACAACAATTACAATCAAATGAAATTAAAACAGCCATTGAAAATAATTCTAATGAAACTATTAATGATCATCCAGATAGCGCAATACAAAATCTGAGAGCACTTAATGTAAATAATAATATTGAATCTGAAAATGATAATATACAAAACCAAAATAACAATGTGAGAACAAATAATATTCTATTAAGAGCTGGCAATATAAATAGTAATTTAGATTCCGAAAATAATAATAACAGTAATACTAATAATCAGCAAAATGATGATAATAATGCTGTAGCAAGAGAAAATAATGTTATTTTAAGAGCGGGCAATAGAGCTGAGAACAGTAACAATAATGTTCCTATCCAGCAAGAAGAAGAAAATAACAATGAGTTATTGAGAGAAGATAATAATACAAACTTGGAAAACAATATTAATAATGATACCAATAATAATAATGTAATTAACAATGAGAATGGTATTATACCAACAATAATCACAGAAACTAATAATAATCAACTACAAAACTATTATGGTGAATCATTTGCGATAATTAATAATCAACAAAATTATAATATAATACATAGAATAACCTGTAATATAAAGTCAAATAATGACAATAATAATGATTGGAAGTTAGAAAGTGATCATTTTAATAACGATAACTTCAATGAATCAATTTATGTACAATTAAATATTAATGGTTCTGATAATAACTATAAAGATATTAATGTGCCATATGTTAAATATGAAAATTTCTTGACAACTGATAAAGGAAAGCAAGTATATTTAGTTAATAATGCACCAATAGAAACAAATAATGGTACTTATAGATTTGTTACTAATAAGAAAGATTTATATTTGATAAAAGTAACTGATAGTAATAAAACACAACTTGGACAAGCTATAAACGATAATGGTGGATATATAGACAATGGTACTTTAAATACAGTGCTCAGAGGCAACAATAATAATTTAAATAATAATAAAAATAGTAATAATAATCAAAATAATGATGAGAAAGATGCTGATGAAAACGAAGATCCAATATTATATGGATTTAGTGGATTTAGAAGTTCTAAACCAAATAATAGTGAAGGAGAAGATGATGAAAATAATCCAAATATATTTGGTAGCGCAAGACCAAATAATAGTGATGATGAGGAATCTACAGATAGTGATTACATATTAGGTGATAGTAGTAATGGAGCATTATCAGTGTTATTGAGTAATTATTTATCGCCAGAAGATTCAAATGAATCTTCAAGTCAAAAGTCAAAATTGAAATCGTTAAAAAGAAAATTAATAAAAAATCCAGCAAGTGAATTATCAACTTATTGTGCCAATTTGAAATCAATGGAATACAATAATATCGATTTAATGAGTCAATTATTTTATGATGATTTCATGTATATATTTTCTCCTTTTAGTGCTTCTAAAAAAGCATATTTTATTAGAGGAGAATTATCTGGGGTGAATAATAGTCTTTGGAATAGTAATAATATATTTATTGGTGGTGATATATTTAATGATGCAATTTTAGATTGCAATTCGCGTTTAAAACTTTCACTAATTGGAAATACATCATTCGGTAAATTAACTAATAATAGTTATAAATATAAATTCCTAGAATTCAATATTGGCCCCAAATTATCTATATTAAGTAGAGATTTCGTATTTGAATTACTTGGACTATATAGATATTCAAATGTTTCTTACATTGGAGATAGTAGTAATCAATTTGTAAATAGTGGTTTTAGTATTGGTAGCAAATTAGGAGTCAATATAAATCTTAGTAATATATTTGTATTACAACCTTATATTAAAATATTATATTCCAATATGACATCATACAAACCTAGAAAAGATTTACCATCTAATTATCAAATAAATATAGTTCCTGGAATATCTCTTGGTTTAAAACTAAGAAATAATTTCTCAATAATCGCTTATTATCAACATTATTATAAATCATTATTACAAGATAAAAATGGGTTAGATTTAACTGATCCTTCATTAAATTATATAAATGAATTTGGCATAGGATTAAATAAAATATTTAATAATTCAGTTGAATTAAGTACTAAAATAGCAATAGATATTATTAATAGATTATACAACAGTAAAACTAAAAATGATGGTAGTGTAAAGTTACAAGCACAAGTATCTAAGTTATTATAATAAAACTATTACTTAATAATATATTAGTTTAGATTTGCAAATAAATTTACAACACATTACATATGACAAGTTACAGTTCACTTACAAAAAATATTCAAGATATCAACACCTAGTTCATATTTCAAATCACATTTTATTATGATATAATTTTATTATTAAATAACAGCAATAATGACATGCATATTCCATTTAAACGGTCATTTAATAGAAAAAACGACGAATTGAGGCCAATTACTTTATTACCAAATTTTTATCCATATGGAGATGGTTCTTGTTTAGTAAAATTTGGTAATACCCAAGTAATATGTGCTGCAACCATTGATGAAAAAGTACCACCTTTTTTGAAACATACTAGAACTGGATGGATTACAGCAGAGTATGGAATGTTACCATGTTCATCTGCAGAACGAATAGATAGAGAATCTGCTAAAGGAAAACAATCCGGAAGAACAGTAGAAATACAAAGATTAATAGGTAGATCATTACGTTCAGTAGTAAATTTATCATCTTTAGGAGAAAGACAAATAAAGATAGATTGTGATGTAATACAAGCTGATGGTGGTACTAGAACTGCTAGTATTACTGGTGCATATGTTGCAATGGTATTAGCATGTAGAAAACTATTAAAGCAACAAATTATTAATATTAATCCAATAAAGGGACATGCTGTAGCAATATCGTGCGGTTTAGTAAATAATGTTCCAATGTTGGATTTAGATTATAATGAAGATTCAAATGCTGAAGTAGATTCTAATTTTATTATGTCAGATGATAATATAATTGAAATCCAAGCATGTGGAGAAAAGCATCCATTTAGTGAAGAAACTTTCAGTATATTATTGGAATACGCAAAAAAAGCCAAAATAGAATTAATTAATAAACAAGATGAAGCATTGAAAATTTTGTAATAAAACAATATGGTATTTAATCCGTATGTAATTGTAATATTTTGTGTTTTTATTACCATTTCTGTCATATTTACTATGCTTTAGTGTTTATTATATTGTGGATTAGGTATAAATATAATATCTAAGTAATTAAACCAAGTACTCAAAATTATATAATATGTAATATATAATTCTAATTGAGTACTATATAATTTTGTATGTCTATTTTCCTATCTTTTTCAGTTATAAATTCGCAATAAGACTCAAGGAACATTTTTCCATGTCATTTGCTGAGACGAAATCCATGCTTGTGGTAATACAAAATAAGATACCTACGTAATATGCATTTTATGTTCTTCACGTCTTTATACTCACCACATTTAATATGTAGTGTTTTGTTAATTAGTTCTTTATATGTATCTGTATCTAATTTCAAACAATTCGTTAATGATTCAAGTAATATATCTGTATTTTTTTGTAATATACTATTTTCATTATTTTTTCTATTTTCAAAATACTCATTCTTATTAGAATTGTCAAGTAATAATTTTTGTATTCTCACAATTGTTTCCAAATAAAATATTAATGAATTCATCAAATTGTTTTTTGAATTCTGTATTATTTTTGGATTCATACGTTTTTTCTAGATTATCATACATTGTTTTAAATGAAACATTCATATTGCATGATTGTGTAATAATATAATTATTATTATTTTCTATAAAATACGTAGTTGTATTGTAATTTACTACACTTATCAATATATCTGTAGTTGGTAACTGTAAAAGTTTTTTGTTTATCATGATTTCTCTGTTGAGTATGGTATAGACCTATATAATTTACCAGAAAAATGTACTACTCAATGTATTAATAAAGTAAAATGTGGTAGATACCATACCACATATTATTTTAATAAGTGTAAAACTGAACAGTATTACTCTACAAATATAAAAAGAAACATAATGGCGGAGAGAGAGGGATTCGAACCCCCGATACAATTAACTTGTATAACTGTTTTCGAGACAGTCCTGTTCAACCAACTCCAGCATCTCTCCCAATTAATTATTATAACATATAATAAATAGCACACCCAAAATACTATAAAATTACAATATTTATAATTAATAACTAAACTACTTAGTATATTTAAACAACTATAATATAATGTAATAATTTATTTATAAGTAAATATTATTAACATTGTTGTAAGTATAATGCGAAGCACTTTTATATCGGTGTAGTTTTTGTATCAAAGTTATAATACTTAGAATTATGGTAGTATATTGTTCCATACTGAATATGCAAAATTGTATTGTTTAAATAAATTATCTAAAATAACATACAATATTTTTTTACATTTTTAAAAAATCCAATTCTAGTAATATAATGTCGCACATGATACTATTTAATTGTGGTTTACTATTATCTATCATTATGATAATGGTTGAACTATATTCGCAGTATGACTTTTTGATTAAACAAAAATTATATATATGAATAATATTAGGAGTAAAAATAAATGAATGACAAACTATTAATAATGCCCTTGGGAGGATTAGAGCAAATTGGAGCAAACTGTACACTAATAGGATACAAAGATAATTGGATAATGGTTGATCTTGGTATTTCTTTCCATAATAAATTAGGAATAGAAGTAATAACACCTGATATATCTTTTCCAATTAATTTAAAACATCATTTGAAGGGAATATTTATCACTCATGCTCATGAAGATCACATAGGAGCTCTACATTACTTTTGGTCTAAAATAAAATGTCCAATATATTTAACTGAGTTTTCAAGAGAAGTATTAAAACAGAAATTGAAAGCTAGAAAATTACAATATAACAATAATAGAATTATATGTGTTTCTCCACGTAATCAAATATCTATTGATAAATTTACTGTCGAATTTATATCTGTGTCTCACTCAGTACTTGGTTCTTGTGGATTATATGTAAAAACACCAGGAGGTAATGTATTCCATACCGGTGACTGGAAAATAGATGAAACACCATTATTGGGAGACAAGGTAGATTCAAAAAGATTACAAGAAATAGGAAATGAAGGAGTAGATTGTCTACTATGTGATTCAACTAATGTATTAGTGCCAGGAGATATAGGTTCAGAAAATGATGTAAAAAATACAATTGATAACTTAATATCACAATACAAAGATAAACGTATAACGATTACTTGTTTTGCTTCCAATATAGCAAGAATAGATGCAATATTTGAATTAGCAAAAAAACATCACAGGAAGGTGCTAATTATTGGTAAATCAATAATAAATATGTTAAATGCAGTATCTGAAACTACATATTTATCTAAAGAACTAAAATATAATATATCATCAGTAATAAATGAACAGCAAGCATCTAATATGAAACCAGAGCAAGTACTAATGATATGTACTGGTTCACAAGGAGAAGATAAATCAGCATTATTCAGATTAGCAAAAGGAGAAAATAGAATAATAAAATTAAATAAGGATGATGTAGTATTATTTTCATCCAAGGTAATTCCAGGTAATGAACTGTATATTAGAAATATGCAAAATTTATTGGCTCAAAAAGGAGTAGAAATAGTTACATCTGAAACTGAAGATTATATACACGTATCTGGACATCCTAATAAGAAAGCATTGAAGAAAATGTACGATTGGCTAAAACCTAAATCATTAATACCAATGCATGGAGATCCAGTCATGTTACATGCTCATCAGAAATACGCTGAAGAATGTGGCATACAAAACACAATTGTTATATCATCCGGTGACTTAGTATCTTTAAACAAAACAAATGGACAATTAAGAAAAGTACATCATAATAGTGTTATATATAATGTAGTTGATGGAAGATATATTATTCCAATTAATCATATTTGTTTGAGAGAAAGATCTGTTTTATCTCAAAATGGATGTATTGGAGTGAATTTTATTGTTAATAAGAAAACAAACAAAATAGTTGCTAATAGTCTTAACATAAATGTACATGGTATATATATAAATAAGATAAATTTAGATAAAATTAAGAATAATATTATAAAAATAATATCAGGATTGCTAATTAAACTCAATGATGATATAAAGATAACAGATGAATGTAGAAAAAATGTAATCCAAATTATAAATCAATATTGTGAAAAGAAACCTATTATTGATGTAAATTTTTATAGGTTGTAATTAGTTATATATTAGTTGAGGATAAATGAAGAATTTAACTATACTTGAAGCTAAAAAAGCTCTAAAAAATAAAGAATTTAGTGCAGTAGAACTCACTAGATACTATTTAAATCGTATAGAACACTGTAAGGATATTAATGCTTTTGTTACTACATGTGCTGATAAAGCAATTGATAGTGCTAAAAAAGCAGATGAATTAATTAGTAAAGGTAATGATTTACCATTACTAGGTATCCCGTTAGGAATCAAGGATTTGTATTGTACCAAGGGAATTCGTACTACAGCTTGTTCTAAAATACTAGAAAACTTTATACCAGAATACGAATCAACTGTTACTAGGAATTTATTAAATAATGGTGCAATATTTCTTGGTAAAACCAATATGGATGAATTTGCTATGGGGTCATCTAATGCTACTAGTTATTTTGGTCCATGTTTCTTACCATATTGTAAGAAAACCAATAAGGACATGAAATTAGTGCCAGGTGGATCATCTGGAGGTTCTGCAACTGCTGTTGCTACTGATTTGTGTATTGCTGCTACTGCTTCAGATACAGGTGGTTCTATAAGACAGCCAGCTGCCTTCTCTGGATTAGTTGGAATCAAACCAACTTATGGACTTTGTTCCAGGTACGGTATGGTGGCTTTTGCATCATCACTAGATCAAGCAGGACCAATTACTAAAAACGTAGCTGATGCTGCTATAATGCTCAATGCAATGGCAAGTTACGACATAAATGATTCTACTTCTGAAAATGTGAATATACCAGATTATAAATCAGTATTAGGACAATCAATAAAAGGTATGAAGATAGGAATACCAAAGGAATACTTAGAAGGACTTAATAGTGATGGACTTAATTTAATAGAAGAATCAAAAAAGTGGTTAGTATCTGCTGGTTGTACTATAGTTGATATATCTTTAAAGACAACTCCATATGCTCTACCTGCATATTACATAATAGCTCCAGCTGAGGCATCTTCTAACTTAGCTAGGTACGATGGTGTGAGATATACTCATCGTTCTAAACAATGTGATAATATAGAAGAATTATATGTTAATTCCAGGTCTGAAGGATTTGGAGAAGAAGTTCAGAGAAGAATATTAACTGGTACTTATGTATTATCTGCTGGATTTATGGATGCATACTATAACAAGGCATTGAAAATACAAAAATTAATAAAATCTGATTTTCAACAGAATGCGTTTAGTAATGTTGATGTAATATTAACAATTACTACTCCATCCACTGCATTTGGACTTGAAGAAGTTGGTCAGATGTCTCCTGTTGAGATGTATTTAAACGATGTATTTACAGTTACTGCAAACATAGCTGGATTGCCTGCAATGTCTATTCCTTGTGGTTTATCAAGTAAAGACAAATTACCATTAGGTATACAACTAATTGGTGATAGATTTGATGAGACTAGTGTGTTCAAAGTAGCATATGTATTAGAACAATCTGCAAACTTTGATGAATTACGGAAAGAAATTACGTGGAGACAAGAGTATGTATTATGATAATACATAAGTGTGTAATATTATGATTAGTGAATTATAATTATATAAATTTGAGATAAGTATATGATTGCTTATAATAATAATGAACGAATAAAAAGTGGTATAAAAATATAATTAGTAATGATTATTAGGTAATGTAATGACTAACAATCTAGTGAAATGTATAGTTTCATTTAAAACTGTACAAAAAATATTAATTATTAACGTAATAATATAGAATGGAGAAAAAGATATTATGATTGATAATTTAATTAAAGATATATTTTATTCAAAAACTGTACTACAGTATATTAATCATTATTATAATAACATAGATTGGAGATTATAATATGGAAAATATAAATCTAATTAAAGGCTGGGAAGTTATTATAGGTCTTGAGGTACATGCCCAAATAGCTACTAAATCAAAGCTATTTAGTTCAAGTCCTACTGATTTCGGTGCCGAACCAAACAAGCATGTAAGTTTTTACGATGCTGCAATGCCTGGTATGTTGCCAGTATTGAATACATACGCTGTAGACCAAGCTATAAAAACTGGTCTCGCTATTAATGGCAAAATAAACAGAATATCGAGATTTGATAGAAAGAATTACTTCTATCCTGACTTGCCATCTGGATATCAAATAACACAAATGTTTTTTCCAATAATAACTGGAGGTTATATTGATATTGTGTTGCAAGATGGAAGTAATAAGAGACTGAATATTCATCATATACACATGGAACAGGATGCTGGTAAAAGTGTTCATGATATGTCCCCAGGTTATTCATATATAGATTTGAATAGGGCTGGAATTCCATTAATGGAAATAGTATCAGAACCAGACATGAGGTCTTCATATGAAGCGGTACAATATGTAAAATCACTTAGAAATATATTGAAATACATAGGTGCATGTGATTGCAATATGGAAAAAGGTAATTTAAGAGTAGATGCAAATATATCCATACATAAACCTAATACACCATTTGGTAATAGAGCAGAAATAAAAAATATAAATTCTACAAAGTTCCTAGGGGAAGCTCTAGATTATGAAATACAAAGACAAATATTAGAAATAGAAGCTGGAAACAGAATACCTCAAGAGACTAGATTATTCGATGCTCATACTGGAGAAACTAGAACAATGCGTTCAAAAGAAGATGCAGATGAATACAGGTATTTTCCTGACCCAGACTTAAAACCATTAATATTGGAACAATCTAGAATAGATAAAATGAAATCAGAACTACCAGAATTGCCAGAATCTAAAAAAAGAAGATTTATTAATGATTACAAATTAACTGAATTCGATGCTTCTGTACTAGTTGAAGACAAGATAGTAGCTGATTATTATGAAAAGGCAGTAAATGCTTCCAAGACACCGAAAGAATCTGCTAAACTCATAGCCAACTGGATATTGGTAGAATTATTTGCATTTTTGAATAAGAAAAACAAAAATATTAGTGAATTACTATTTCCAATTGAATATATGGCTTATTTGGTTGATTTAATACAAGATAAAACTATTTCTGGTAAGATAGCCAAAACAGTATTTGCATCAATGATAGAAACAAATAATAACCCTAGAGATATTGTAAAAAAGCTAGGATTAGAACAAATACAAGATGATAGTGTAATAAAACATGCTATAGAAGAAGTATTAAAAAATAATCCAAAACAATTAGAACAATATAAAGCTGGAAAAGTAGCATTATTTGGATTCTTTGTGGGACAAACTATGAAAGCATTACAAGGTAAAGGTAATCCTGAAATGATTAATAATATATTAATGGAAGTATTGGATAAAAAATAATTATAATTTACCGAATTGTGCCACATACAAAATTATGATGTAGTGGCATAATTTTCGTTGGATTATTTGCAAAACTTTTAATGATATTATATATAATATAGTTATAATTTCATATTATTTATAATAATGTTCAATATTTTACCAAAAGTAAAAGGAAAATACTATTTTAATTTTGATATTAGTAGAATATCATTTATGAGAG
>JAFVEL010000012.1 GCA_017475965.1 Alphaproteobacteria bacterium
TTATGTTTTTCACACAATATTGCATCTTCATTTAATATATTACTAACGTCACTTTTAGTAAGTATTTCATATTCATCTTCATCATTATTTATAATTTCATTTTTATTATTTATTTCATTCTTATTTTGTCCATACAATATTGTATTTTTATTATTTATTTTATCGTTATTGTCAATATTTCTTACGTATTCAATTAATTCTGGGACAGTAATAACACAATCATCTATTGCATTTTGTAACCACTTTCTAACATTTATACGAACACCTTTATCAGAAATTGATTCAAAAACTTCTTTAAACTTGTTTATACTTGATATATCATATTTTGTTTTAAAAATTTCTTTAAAATTACATATGATACTAAGAAGCTCAAATATTGTTTTTTTGCTTGTGCTAGTATTCAAATTGTTTGTTAGTTGTGATATTAATTTTGTTTGTTCCTGAATAGAATTTCCAATTACATGACTTTCTCCTTGATTTTTTAGTATTTGTAATAATAAAGTTTTTCGATGTATAGGTAATTCCATAACCTGTGAAATATATGTTGTAGTTTGTTCACGATTATTAGGAATTATATTATAGTAAATGACAGCATATATGTTTTTATGTAAAATGTCTATTACATATTGTTCTAACTCTTTATTATTTAGTACGTCATTAATTGATTTATATTCTTTTAAATTACACTGTTCAATTAAAAATTCCTTATATTTTGTTATTATATCTTTGTCATTTAAATCTTTATTAAAAAACATACTAGTAATACTATATACAAACTCTTGATTATTATTTAATAAATCATATGATTTGGTTTTAAAACCTGATAATATTGTTTCACGCATTTTTTCATCATCTTTTATTGACGTATTGTTTCCCATTATTTTACCTATTGTATTATTGTATATGCTATTTCCAATGTTGCTAAGCATACAAAATCCATTATTACTTGTAATACTAATAATTAATAAACTTAATAATATCTTTTTCATTATTATTTCTCTTGTTACAAAGACGTGCTATAATTATGATTATACTGTTATTTTATTAAAAAATAGTTAATTTTACATGATCAATGTATGTTCACTTACATATGAGTAACTATGTAATATAATTTTTGACTAATTTTATTATAAGTAATATAATTTAGTTATGGTATAATTATTGTAATTTTATGTTTAAAAATGGTATATTGCGTAGTATACTAATATATTTAATAAAGTTATATAAAGTAGTATTTGGTATGAAAAGACCATGTTGTCGTTTTATTCCATCATGTTCTACGTATGCTATAGAAGCAATAAAAAAACATGGTGCAGCTCATGGTTTATACCTTATAATAAAAAGGATTTTAAAATGTCGTCCTGGTAAGTATTTTGGATATGATCCAGTACCATAACATTATGGAGTTATAACAATGTCTTTACAAAATGATAATAATAATAAGAATGTAATAATTGCTGTATTAGCATTTTTTATTATAACATTTGCTGTGGATTATTTCTTCAATCCAAAGAGTAATACAGCACAACAACAAGTTGATCAAATTGTACAAACTAACGAATTAGTTGAGAAAAAAAATGATAATAAACCATTAACTGTAGAAGAAGCATTATTAAAAACACCTAGAGCTAGTATATCAAATGATAATATTAAAGGTTCTATTAATTTAAAAGGTGGAATACTAGATAATATATCACTAAACAATTATAAAGAAACTATCGAAAAAGATAGTAAAAATGTATCTATACTAACACCTAAGGGAAGTAAGTCAGAATATTATGTATCAATAGAATATAAAGATATAACAAATAATGATACTATTTCTACAAATACAATATGGAATCCACAAGATGAAGAAAATAAAAATGAAGCGAAAATAAAAACAGTTACTAAAGGTAATTTAGAAATAGAAAGAACAGTAAAAGTTGATGATAAGTATCTAATTACTATAACAGATAAGATATCTAATAAATCAGACCATCCAGTTGCTATTACTAAGTCAAATAATATAGTAAGAAGTAAACCACAAGTATATAACTATGCTGTAGTTCATGAAGGATTGGTAATTAATACTGATAATAAAGTGAAGGAAATAAAATACGACAAATTTAAAAATAATGAAACATTAAAAAATTGTGAATGGTTTGGTCTTACTGATGCTTATTGGTTATGTGCAATAATTAATAGTACAAATAACACTAATGTTGAATACAAAAAAATATCAGAAGATACATACAATATACAATCTAGTAGTGATTATATAATAAGTATTGGTAAAGGTAATACTACAGAAGTATCATATAAAATATTTGTTGGACCAAAGGATATTAATTTACTGACTGAATACAAAGATAAATTGAAAATTAATAATTTCGAAATGGCAATAGATTTCGGATGGTTCTTTATTATTACTAAACCACTAACACAATTAGTTGGAATACTTGGAAATATATTCCATAATATGGGATTTGTAATATTATTATTAACAATAATATTTAGATTATTAACTTATCCACTAATGAGAAAATCATTTGTATCTATGGCAAAAATGAAGAAAATACAACCTAGAATAACTCAAATACAAAAGGCATATTCAAATGATAAAATGAGATTGAATCAAGAATTAGTTGCATTATATAGAAGGGAAAATATTTCTCCATTATCTGGATGCTTGCCAATGTTACTACAAGCTCCAATATTCTTTTGCTTATATAAAGTATTTTTCTTGACTATATCAATGAGACATGCTCCATTATTCGGATGGGTTAAAGATTTATCAGCAGCTGATAGTTGTTATTTATTCTCATTGTTTGGATTAATTGATTGGACACCTCCTAGTTTCTTGCAAATAGGATTATGGCCATTAATAATGGGAGCTACTATGTTAATACAACAGAAGCTCACATCAACTACTAGTGATATAAAAACAGAAAAAACCCCAGAGCAAAAAGCTCAAGAAAAAATGATGTTATTTATGCCAATATTATTTACCTATATTTGTGCATCATTTCCAGTAAGTATAGTTGTATATTGGACTATTAGTAATATTATAGGTATAATACAACAGAAATATGTCAATAACCAAATTGCGAAAACAATAAAATAATTTATGGATAATAAATACAATGTATATTTAATATGTGAATATATAAATGACGTAATAGTAGCTAGAGCAGATATAATAGAAAGTATATCTGCTTTATTTCGATGTAATATATTTATATATACTGAAAAGCAAATAGATATCAGTAAAATAGTTAATCAAAAAGCTACTATTTGCATACAAATAGATAATGATATTAGTAGATATTTCTCTGGCATTATAGATTATGCTTCATTTGAAAATGTTCCAAATGTAATTAGTAAGAAAGTAGAAAATCTGTTGTATATCAGAATAGTTCCAACTATTACTAGATTGAATTATATTACTAAATACAAAATATATCACAATAAGAATATAAAAGATATAATAGATGGAACGTTACGTGATGACAAAATAACAGGATATAAATTTATAGTAAATAATAGTAATTTACAAGAATTATGCACACAATATGGAGAAAGTGATTTACATTTTATATCCAGACTAATGGAAGAAAATGGAATGTTTTACTATTTTGAACATAGTAAAAATAATGATAATCTAGTAATATCAAATAATAATCTTTCTGCCAATAAATTAGATGTAAATTTGAAACTAATAAAATCAAGACACCAATTATTAGATCCTGAAATGGGATTAATTAATTTATCAATGTCACAAGAACTTGGATATAAAAGTATTAAGTTAAAATCATATAATTTATATTATGCAAGCGTTATAGGTAGTTCATTTTATGCTGATTCAAGTAATTGGAAAATAGGTACTAGTAATTATTACGATAATTTATATTTAACTAATGAAGCTGGTAATGGCATAGCTCAAATAATGCTAGATATGCATAATGGTCAGAGTGTAAAAGTAAATGGAAGTAGTTATAATCCAGAAATATATCCAGGTGCAATAATAACACTTAGTGGTTCTACTACTGAGAATCACAATGGAGAGTTCTTTTTAATATCAGTAAAACATACTATAAATCAAATGTTCATTATTAATAATAACTATGATACAGATAATGATATTCCAATATATCAAAATTCATTTGAAGCTATTCCACAAAATATTACTTTTAAAACACCAAATATACATAAGAAAAATAGAATATACGGGTGTCAAACTGCAACTGTTATAGGACCAGAAGATGAGGAAGTATATGTGGACAAAGATTGTCGAGTAAAAGTAAGATTTCATTGGTGTGAATATGAAGATGAATCATGTTGGATTAGAGTAGTACAATCTTTTGCTGGTAGAAAATTTGGTTCCATTGTAATACCAAGAATTGGGATGGAAGTATTAGTTGAATATATTGATGGAGATCCAGATCAACCAATAATTACTGGATGTTTATATAATGGTTTAAATAAGCCACCTGCTGATTATGCTACTAAAGGAACTATATCAACATTTTATTCCAATAGTATAAAATCAAAAGGATTTAATGAAATTAGAATAGATGATAAAGGGAAGGAGGAAGAAATATACATTCATGCCCAAAATAATTTAAATAAACTAATAGAAAACAATGTTACTGAAACAGTAAGTCAAGGTTCTCGTACAATAACACTAGAAAGTAAAAATGGTAGTATTAATAACAATTTAATTATAAGAGATGGAAATAATAATATAACAGTAGAACAAGGCAAATATACAATAAAACTAGATAATGGAAATCAATTAATAGAATTATCCTCTTCTGGATTAAAAATAGATATTCATGGAGATATAAATATAAAAGCATCTAACAATATTAATATTGAAGCACAAAATATAAATGTAAAATCTAGTAGTAGTAAAGTAAATTCATTAAGTATGTCAATAGAATCTTCCATTTATAAATTGAATTGTAACTCTATATCACAAAATGCTTCAGCATCAATAAACATTTCATCAGCAATTGCATCAATAAATGGTTCTGGTACTGTAAAGATCAATGGCGGTGTAATAAAACTGAATTAAATTGTTTTACTACATTTTAACTTGATTTGTATTGACTTATTTTATATTATATATTAATATAATACTATGATGAAGGTTTTTTTCTGAAGAAATACTAATATGTTTGTGAATAATTATAAGAATTTAACTGTTCTTATATTAAGTTGTGCATTGTTTACACAATTTAATAATAACGCAATAAGCATGTATTATGATTATAACAATACACAATATAATTGGGTTCAATACGATTGGTATTATGAATTTACACCAGAAGAACTGATAACAATAGCTGTAGATACTTTATTTCATATTCAAAATATTTTACATAATCATGATATTTCAATTAATAAAGTTATACGTACTGTAAATAAATATGGCTCTTATAGAATGAGTTATTCACAAATTATTCAAAATAGTGATTTAGAATCACAAAATCGCATTTTAAACTTTTTGAGAGCACACAATATTAACATATTTCCGAAAGATAATGTATTTAATGTAATTTATGAATTGTATAGAAATAATTTTAAGTATTATTTGCAACAAGGAAATAATCATAACATAAATGTTATACTAAATCTATTTTGGTATGTCTTTAATCATAAAATTGGAAAAATATATGATACTTTAAATAAGATAAACAGAATGTCATATAATCAAAGAAATACAATAAGACAATATTTATCCAATCATTATTGTGTAAATGTAATTAATTCAATTAATACAGATATGCAATATCTCAAAGCACAGTACGATTATCTGAATACTGTATATTATAATGACTGTAAAGTAATGAATATTAAACAAGTTATTCAAAACATGATAAGTTCTGTAATAGAGTACTTAAATGTTGAAAAACAATGTTTGAATGCATTAGGTTTTTATATTATGTAAAATATGGTTAACAACGAATCATCAGTTAATTCAATATTAATACATACTTACAAATATGAAAGGATTCTAAGAACAATGAGTCTTTAATATCATCACGATGGATTTTATGGGCTTTTTTTATCAAAATATTATTGCTTTTGTATAATGTTAATATAGGTATGTATATAACTTATGTGGATGTAGATTTAGTATTGTTATAAACAATATAATTTAATAAATCTTCTAATTAATATAAAAAAATAATCAGTAAGTTGTGCAATTTAATAAACAAGTAATAAATAATACAAGGAAGTAATAATTTGACATATCACAATAAAATAAATTAGTATGTAGTAAATGGTGGTAAAAAATAATAATAAAAATGAAATTAAAAGTCAATAAAATATTAACAA
>JAFVEL010000013.1 GCA_017475965.1 Alphaproteobacteria bacterium
CAAGTAGTGAACAAATAAAAGCACAGATAAGAGCTAGAGAGAAATATGAGATGGATAAAGCAAGTGAAATAGCAACAGCAAAGAACGAAGGAATAGAACAAGGTAAGAAAGAAGGATTAATAGAAGGAGAAAATAAAGCCAAGAAGGAATTAGCTTTGAATATGAAAAATCAAGGTTTAAGCAATGATTTTATTGCAAAATGTTTAAATATAAGCATTGAGGAGTTGAAGGCAATATGTAATTAATAGAAAACTGTTATTATAATATGCTAATAAATTTAATGCAATATGTAATTGAGATAAATGTGCATTATAACATGTTAATAAATTAAAAACTTTATTAAATTAATACATATGATGTGGTTTCTACTACATTTATACATTTTATCAAAATAAATTCTTAAATATATACATTATATTATTTACACCATATTCAATAGTATTAATCCTTAATAAGTCCAACACTATATTCCAAATCAATAATATTATACATAAATACAAAAACCTATTTAATACTTTACTATAATTGACTTGTTTTTATTTTTTTTGATATTAACTATTATTTAATAATATTACGTTAGTATAATAATAAGAAGTTTATTTTAGAGAGCTTATTAAAATGAATAAGTTTAAATTTTTAGTACTAAGTTTAGTTTGTGCTACAGTAATTTCTGAATATAATCCATTAAAAGCTATGGAATTACAAGATAATAATGATTTTTCATTATTTAATAACACCAATATAAATAATAAATCTTCCAATATAAATATTAGTAAACCTGAAATATATTCTCCTACCTCAGTAATAATGTATAATATATATCAGCAAAATTATTCCAAAAATAATAATAAAAATGGTGCAGCACCATTATTTATGGACAATTATACATTGTGATATAATCAATATAATGAATTAATACAAAATTTCGACAAAATAACCAATATAGAACAATTGTATAATGATAATAAGAAACATTCAATTATTCAAATTGCTAAAACATTAAATATAACTGAACAAACTTTACATGATATATGTACAAAATTAAATGTGAAAGATATTAATGGCCAAACATCATATCATGATATTTTAAGTAAATTTGGTATTTTAAATAAAAAAGGAAAGTATATATCATTTAATGACATTTTGCATGATTATTTTGAAGATGGTATGAAAAATACTAACGAGAAATACAACATATCAAGCAAGTATATTAATAATATAATTGATAATTGTATTATACCATCTAAAAACAAATTTTTATCAATTAATGAGATTATACAAACTATAGAACAGAATGAATACGATTTAAAAACAGCTGCTTCAAAACTCGAGATATCATCTAAATTAGTAATGTATGTATTTTTGTATTATGGTAAAGTACAATGAGGAAATAATAAGATAATACGCAATTATGAAATTTATAAATAACTTAGGAATGATTATAAGAATACTATCAATAAAATGCATGAATTAATAAAAAAATTATGAAAAAATATAATATTTCAATTACAAAATTATATGCTATGTTTCATGTGGCAAGAAATATAAAATATGAGATATTTTAACATATTTATATTATAATCAAAAAAAACTCCAGTTAAAAAAAGCTGCAGAGCATTTCAATGTAACACAAAATCATATAGGAAAAATATATTTAAGATATAGCATGTTGCTCAATAGTAAATGTAAACACATATTAGGTAATGAAATCTACGATTATTTATGTGATCACAAAGAGGAAAGTCTATATAATATTGCAAATATACACAATTTAAATGAGATTGTTGATAACCAGTTCAGAAGCTCAGACGATAGCACGTTGTATACCAATTGAAGAATAGGTCACTTTTGGTGATGTTTTGGGTAGTTATAATGATATTAAGAAATATCATTCTATTGAAGAAATATGTACAAATAATAATCTAGATATTAGTAAATAATATCACATTATACAACCAATATATGTTAATTAGGGATATATAACCAACAGCATAGGAGAATATATAACAAATCATGAAATTTTTACGCAACTTTTCGATTGTGCAAATAATGAGTATAGTTCTAACGACTGGCGTGCAATATGGCATGCCAACTAAAATATAAACAATATTTCTACGTAATTTATTTCCTCATATCTAAATAATTTGATACATTGTCAAATAATATACTAATACTAGCTTTTAACCAAGTGGTATTAGTATCAACAATAATAAAATATGAAATGAAAGTTTATATATCTTGAGTGGTTTTCTAAATTTTAATATTAATACACATACATACAAATAGTAAATACTTGATTATATTGCTATTAATTATCTGTTGTGTATTTTCTTCAAAATTCAAAACATAAAGCAATTATGTTATTTATTATCTCGTGACAATATAAATGTTCCTAAAATTATAAATAAAGCACCTGCAATATCCCATAATTTAGGTATTTGATTAAAAAATACAAAACCAAATGAAATAGAAAACAATAATTCTAAGTATCTTGTTGATGCCATATTAGACGCATTTGTAGCACGATATGCCAAAAATATAAACAACTGTATTAAATTAGCACCTATTCCCAATAGAAATATTAGTATTAATTCATATGATGTAGGAGTAATCCATACTCTTGGGACAACTATTCCAGCAATAATTGTTGTATACAATCCAAAATAAAACAACATTGTTAAAGTATTTTCCTTATTATTAATCATTTTTTTTATCATTATGTCCATAACAGCAAATAGAAATGCAGCAGTAGTTGGAACTATTGCAAGTATATTAATATTAGATGCTTTTGGTTTGAACATAATTAATAATCCAATAAATCCGATAATAGTTGCCAATATTGCTCTATTACTTACTTTTTCTTTAAGAAAAATAGCACTCAATGGTAAAAGAAACAAGGACTCAGAAAATAATATAGTAGTATTTTCAGCTAAGGGTATAATATTTACACTGTAACAGCATAATCCTAATGCTATTGCTCCAAGTATTCCTCTAGCAATATGAGTACTATGCATTTGAGTTTTAAATAGATTTTCTCTAGAAATTATCATTGGAATTAATACAACTATTATTGAAAATAAAAATCTAAAAAATGATATTTCAATAAAAGATAATCTTTCTCCCAATAACTTCATTAACACATCATTTATTGAACTAGTGAGGTAAATTAATGTAGACCAAAATATTCCTTGTTTTATTCCTTTTTCGCAAAACCAATTCATTAAAAATTTAATACTAGAATGTACATTATTATTATAAATAATATATTCTAAAGTTGATAGTTTTAAATCATCAAATATATAATACAAGTAATATTTAATATGAAAATATTTATATCTATAATAAGAAATTTAATAAATTTTACAATATTGTATTATTTGATATTTTTTAGGAGAATGAGTTGTAGTTGATTATTTTTGTAATTAGCATGGATTTGAATAAAATATTTAGTATTGTAGTAATGTTGTGTTTATTGTTTAGTAATAAAGCCAATACTGGTGTTTTATTATCCATTTGCACTAAAACTGATGCTTCAAATATTGCCAGTAATAATTCTCCTGATATATCAATGAATTTTAGAAAAGATGGTAGTTTTTTTATAAAACGTGGTACTACAGAAAAATTGTTTAGTAGCGTAAATAAATTATCTGATGAATTAAATAGTATTACAGGAGAGTATTTTTGTGTTAGTTCTGTAGAATTGGATAATAAAGATAATAATATAGTATTTAATAATGTTTATAACACTAAACCATGCAATATTACATTTTCAAGCAGTGATGAATTTAAACCTGGAGTAGTATTGAGTTTTGGTGATAATAGTGCCAATTTTCAAACTTTTACACTTGAAAAAGAGATTTCAAGATTGGGGTTTAATTACAATATACCTAATACCGTAACAATAAAACACTTTGTACATCTTGCTTCGTCAACTGATGTAATTAATTGTAACCAACCGCTAATTTTACGCAGTTTTAATATTACAGGACGCTTGAATGCAGGAGCAGATGGTAAAATAGCGTTTGCATAATACAACTCTTCTGCAATATATATTCACACTATATTGCAGTTGGCTTTTTTTATTGCATTGAACTAAAATAGTTTTGTGATATTATTATGGTGAATAGGCGGTTTTTAGAATGTGTGTTAATAATGGAAATTATTAGGATTTTAAGTGCAATATTGAGTTGTTGTACTTTTTTGTTAAGTAATAATGAAATAGAAGCTAGTAGCTTGAGTAATATTCCAGAAGTTTATATGGAGTTCTCTCATAACACTTGTACGGTATCTTGTAATGGTAATAGTAAAACATTTGAATATAATCAAAAACCATCTCATGTATTATTAGATGAAATAAATGATTTTATAGGTAATAAGTATTTTAGTGTGAATGAAATTAATTACAATAATGATAATAATATTTTAACAATTAATTGTTCACATATAAATAATAATATTCCGTGTATATTGGGCATAAATAATTCATTCGAGAAAATACCAAACATTGTATTTGATGGTGGATATAATTTATTTCAAGGTATTAATATATTTAGATTTGATGGTGCTCAGTATTATAATTTAAAAACATACAGTATAAGCAAAAGACCTTCTATCTAATGTAATAATGTACTTCAATTAATATACATTGCAATGCTGGTTGTTCAATACACAAAATTAGTGGTGTGAAACTTTGTGTTGCATTATTTTGCAAGGGTATTGTGTAATGAACATGAAATAGGAGTTCAATTAAGAGAACAAAGCATTGTTGGATATTATTACAATTGCGTGTCTAACATTGTTGAATAGCATTAATTCAGCCGTTGATGTTACTATTAATCAGAATGTGTGTAATTTGAAATGTAATAATGAAAACAAAACATTTGATATTAATAAAGAATCACTTGATGAAGTAAATAATTGTATTAGTAATTATTTTCACATTGATGCAATTAGTTATGAAGATAAATCAAATACTATGAATTTCAGATTGTCACATGTGAAAAACAGTGTTCCATGTGTTTTTATTATAAAAAATATTAATAAACATTTACTTCCAAATCTTAATATTAAAGGTGAAGATAACACATTCAATAACCTTATACTTCTTGGATTTAAAGATATTAAATTAACATCATTAACAACACAAGAAATATACTTTAATAAAATCACTAATCATCTCATTGGAAGATATAATAAATCAATAAAAGTAGAAAATGATGGATTGTTCATTATAAGAAATTCAAGTTTATAATTTTATTTAATATATACCATTGCTTTATGGTTTAGTGTTGGTATATTTTCCATGTACGTTTTATACAATATTTATTAGTTTTACTAGGATGTGCTGGTTATTAAACAACAGGTAATAATAAAAAAAATATTAGTTAGTAATATTTCATGGTAATTCTATTTTTCTTACAAATTTGCTATTGCATTGATGCATTTTGTTATTCTCATATACATAATGTATTATAAAGTTGATAATGTTAAATAAATGTAAAACATATGATAAAACTACTATTGGAATGTTTTAATTGTATTAAACAATTTATAGATAGTGATAATAAAAAGGATTTTGTATCCAAAAATTCCACTATATTGAAAAAATGTTTAGTAATTTTTATGTGTATTATATTAATTATCGTTATGATAGTTTATACTATAAATTTTATAAAGAAACCAACAACCAGTATTATATTACCAAATACTAATAGTAATATTATTATACAATTAGAAATACCTGCAAATATTAATGGTCCTATTACTTTAAAACTATCCAAATCCAATTAATTATGGTATAGTGTAATTATAGAGTATTGTACTTATAAGTTTATGTTCAAAATTTTATTTAGATCAATTAAGAACTGTTTTATGTTTTGGCGAGATTATTTTAGTAGTGATAATAAAAAATTATTTTGGGCAAATAATAGTTCACAAGCATATAAAGCTCTAATAGTAATTTTATGTTTCGCGCTTGGTGGAGTATTATTATATCACGGATTAAAACCGGTTGTAAAGAACGGTTGTAAGTTAGTATTGCAATCTGAAACACAACAGATGCTGAGCAGACAAGAGCAAGTGGTTAGCGTAGAAGCTGAACCAGTTAAATTAGGAACATCATTAAAAGAAATAAAATCAATAGGTCTATTAAAAGCAAATAAAGAAGCAATAATTAAATCAGAAATAAGTGGAAAAATAAAAGAAGTATTATTTACTGAAGGTTCAGAAGTATCAAAAGGAGATGTATTAATAAAGTTCGAAGATGATGGTCAGAGAGCAGAAGTAGAAAGATTTGAAGCAGAATATGCTTTGAAACAAAATGAATTCAATATGAATAAGACACTATATCAACAGAAAGCAGGTTCACAAAAGACATATAAGGAAGCTGAAGCTGGTATGAAAATGGCAAAAGCTCAATTATCAAATGCCAGGTTCCAATTATCTAGAACTGTCATAACTACACCATTTAAGGGGAAAATTGGTATTTTAAAAACACCTGCTCATCCTGGTAATGTAATACAACCCAATACTGAACTGGTATATTTAGTAGATAATTCTAAGATTAAAGTAGAATTCCTAATACCAGCTAAGTACATAGAAGATATAGCAAGAGGACAAGCAGTTGAAATAACATTAGAGTCTTTCCCTAACAAAGTATTTTCTGGCGCAGTGGAAGCTATAGACTCTGCTATAGATACCAAGAACCATAGTATACTAGTAAAAGCTGTTATTTCAAATGAAGATGGCATATTACAACATGGTATGCTCGCTAATGTAACACTAATAACAGGTGAAAAGAGCAATGTAATAGTAATTAGTGATGATTCTCTTGATAGAGAAGGACAACATGAATTTGTATGGGTAATAGATGATAAGAACAGAGCATATAGAAGAAAAGTAATTACTGGTTCAAAGAGTGAAAATGGTGTAGAAATAATTGCTGGATTACAAGAAGGTGATAAACTAGTTACTTCTGGACAATTAAGATTAAATGATGGTACAAAAGTAAAAATATTAAATGAAGCAACACCAACTGTATTACCTACATCAGATAAGAAATCTGCATCTGATGAATCATCAAAATCAGATAAAAAATAGAGGGGATAAATATGCAGATATCTGAGGTATGTATAAAGAGACCAGTATTCGCATGGGTCTTGACATTAATAGTTATAATACTTGGAATTGTAACTGGTGATAGATTACCAGTTCAACAATATCCAAAAATGGAAAAAAATAAACTAACAGTAAAAATCAACTATTACGGTGCTGGTCCTGAAATTATAGAAAACCAAGTAACCAGAGTAGTTGAAGAAGCTGTAGCTGGTATAGAAGGTATTGAAACAATAGAATCAAAGAGTGATAGTGAAAATAGTGAAGTAACACTTGAAATATCAGAAGGAAGAAACATAGATTCAGCTGCTAATGATGTTAGGGATAGACTAAGTAAATGGGATGATAGATTCCCAGACGCAGCTCAATCTCCAATATTGACTAAAGCTGGTTCTGGTGAAAAGCCAATAATGTCACTTGCTCTAATAAGTGAAAACATGAATGAAAGTGAATTATATACGTATGCTAAAAACGAAATAAGTCACTCATTGGAATCAGTGCCTGGAGTAGCAAGGGTTGATGTATACGGTGCTGGTGATTATCAAATGGCAGTATGTCTGGATCCACAAAAACTTGCATTTTATAATTTAACAGTTCTGGATGTAATAAACGCTCTGAAAAAGCAAAATATAGAATCTCCAGCTGGTAAATTTGTTAATAAAGATAGGGAATATGTAGTAACTACTGTTGCTGATTTACAAAGTCCAGAGGAATTCAATGAATTACCAGTTGTTAATAAGAAAAACAAAATAATAAAGCTAAAAGATGTTGGAGAAGCTAAATTAGATAAAAGTAATAAAAAAGTATTATCAAGATTTAATGGACAAAGAGTTGTTACACTACAAGTAGTAGTGCAATCATCAGCTAATCCTATACAGATAGCTCATGATATAAAAAAGAAACATAAGGAGCTAAGGGAAAATATACCAGATGATATAAAATTCTTAGTGTCTTATGATACTACTACTTTCATTGAAAGATCACTTAATGAAGTTTATAGAACAATAATTGAAGCAATATTACTTGTTGTATTGGTTGTTTTTATTTTCTTAAGATCACTCAGGGCAGCATTCATTCCGTTAGTTACTATACCAGTATCACTTATTGGTGCATTATTCATTATGTACCTATGCGGATTTACTTTGAATAGTATGACATTAATGAGTATGGTATTAGCAATAGGACTTGTTGTTGATGATGCTATTGTTATATTAGAAAATGTTTATAAATACATAGAAAAAGGATTAAACCCAATAAAGGCAGCCATAGAAGGAACTAAAGAAGTAAGTTTTGCTGTTATTGCTATGACATTGACATTGTGTGCTGTTTATGCACCAGTAGCATTAGCAAAGGGATTAACTGGTAAATTACTTAAGGAATTCTCAATAACACTTGCAGGAGCAGTTTTATTATCTGGATTTATTGCCTTAACATTATCTCCAATGATGTGTTCTAGAATGTTAATGTCAGAAGAGGAAGAAGAAAAAAGGAAACACCAGCAATCAACAATAGTACGAAAATTATCATCATTATTTGATTTCTCAAACACAATTAACAACATAGAAAAAGGATATGAAAAATTACTTGACAGTGCACTATCTCATAGATTCAAAATCGTAATGGCTGCTTTGGCGTTTTCAGTTGTTGGATATAGTGTTTATTACTTCATGCCACGTGAACAATTACCATATCAAGATACAGGTGTATTTGGATATGAGGGACATGCGCCTCAGACTGCTACATTGCAATTTACTCAGAGGTATGTTAATGAAGTTGATAAAATAGTTAGATCAATACCAGAAGTTGAAAACACAGAATTTGATATAACTAATCCTACTTTTGATGGAGTAGTAATATTAAAGGAACGTTGTGGAAAAACAACAGAACAAGTAATAAAAGAAATAGAAGAAAAAGCTAAAAACGTCTCTGGGATAGATATTAGATTCTCAGCAGGAAGAGGTTCTGGAGAAGATAATTCCAAAATAGTATACTTTGTTGTCAGAGGAAATAAATCACACAGAGAATTAAGGGATATAACCAGTAATCTAATAAGTGCAATATATGCAAGTGGAATAGTAAGGGGTATGAGATCAACTTCTCGTAATGAAGCAGAAGATTATATTATAGAAATAATGAGAGATAAAGCATTAGCAATGAATCTTGACCCTAAATCAATTTCAGATACAATATCTGGTTTATTGCAAGGATCAGTTGCTACACGATTTAAGAAGGATAACAAAGTATATGATGTTAAAGTTCAAATAGATGAACAGTATAAGAAGGCCCCCAACCAATTAAATGATATATTTGTAAAAGCATATACTAATAGTGATGAATTACTAGTACCAATATCAGAAATAATAAATGTAACTGCACGTTCTGGACCTATATCAGTGCATAGATACAATAGAGCGAGAGCAAACACAGTACTTGCATTATTAAACGATGATAGTTCACTTGGTGAAGCTATTAATGTAATAAAAGATGTAGCAAAACAAACACTACCAAATGATGTCCATATAGAATTTATTGGAGACACAAAGAGATTCTTAAGTGAATCTAACACAATGGCATTGATATTCTTTCTAGCATTGAGTTTCATATACTTGGTTATGGCAGCTCAATTCGAAAGTTGGAAAGACCCATTTATAATAATGTTTACAGTTCCATTGGCACTGGTAGGAGGTATACTATCGCTTACGTTAGTAAAAAATGGTACTATAAATATGTTCTCTAATATAGGATTTTTGACGCTCATTGGACTTATTACGAAACATGGTATATTAATGGTTGATTTCGCTAATAAACAAGTAGATGAAGGAAAAACTCCTATGGAAGCAATAAAAATATCTGCTTGTAGACGTCTCAGACCAATACTAATGACAACATTAGCTATGGCATTGGGTTCTTTACCACTTGCTATGGCAAAAGGAGCAGGATGCGAAATAAGAAGACCATTAGGTATGGTTATAGTTGGAGGAATAAGTATAGGTACTATCTTTACTATATTTGTAGTTCCTGTAATTTATACTTACTTTAATAAGTCTAGAAGACGTAAAAAATATATTGAAGCTAATAGTTAATAAATAGAGGTCAGTTATGAATTGGTTAAAAGATATCGTTACACCAAAAATAAAAGCATTTCTTGGTGGTAGAAATTCATCAGTGAGTGACACATTATGGACTAAATGTCCATCTTGTGAAAAAATGCTTTACACAACTGACTTACAAAATAACTTAATGGTATGTAGTGATTGTGACTATCATTTGAGATTAGATACTAAAGATAGATTACTTTCACTATTTGATAATAGTAAATATGAAGAAATAGATTTGGTACAAATAAAAGATGATCCACTTAAGTTTAAAGACTTAAAAAAATATACTGATAGATTAAAAGATGCTAGAAATAAAACTAATTTATATGATGCTGCACGCATTGGCAGTGGTTTTATATCTAGCATGCCAGTTATAGTGTTCGTTATGGATTTTAGCTTCATGGGAGGCTCAATGGGATTATGTATTGGAAAATCATTTGTAAAAGCTATAAAGCTAGCAATAGATTCAAAATCTGCATTCATTAGTGTAACTGCTTCTGGAGGAGCTAGAATGCAAGAGGGAATACTATCATTAATGCAAATGCCATCTACTGTATCAGCATTGTGCTATTTAAAAGAAGCAGAATTACCATATATTAATATATTTACACATCCTACAACTGGTGGTGTTTTAGCTTCTTTTGCCACATTGGGAGATATACATATTGCAGAACCAGGAGCGTTGATTGGATTTGCAGGAGCTAGAGTAATAGAAAAAACAATCAAAAGGACATTACCTGAAGGATTTCAGCGTTCAGAATTCTTAAAATCTCATGGATTAATAGATATTATTGTTCATAGACATCAATTGAAAGAAAAATTGGGACAAATACTACAATATATGATGATATAAAATGTATTGTTTGCTAACTAAATGTTAATAGTAATGATATTTACAGCATTATATGTATTATAAAATTAATAATAAATAAATTTGGGGCTTTTAATTTAAAATGTATCATTATATACTAAAAATATCCGAATATATAGTGTTATAAATTTATTATGAAAAGTACTGATAAAACAATTGAATCTAATGATGAAAATATTAATGTAGTAAATCATAGTAATGAAAATGAATTGGGTCCTAAAATAATAGTCATTGGAGTAGGTGGAGCTGGTGGTAATGCTGTTAATAATATGATTCGCTCGAACTTGGAAGGAGTAAAATTTTTCGTAGCCAATACTGATGCTCAGGCTTTACAACAATCTTTAGTTGAGCCATCTCAAAGAATACAACTTGGATTATCTGTAACTCAAGGACTTGGTGCTGGCTCTAAACCAGAAGTTGGAAGAGCAGCAGCTGAAGAATCATCTGAGGAAATATTAAATGATATTAAGGGAGCCAATATGGTATTTATTGCTGCTGGAATGGGTGGTGGTACTGGTACTGGTGCTGCTCCAGTAATAGCCAAAATAGCAAAGGAAACTGGTATATTAACCATAGGAGTAGTAACAAAACCATTTTCTTTTGAGGGACCAAATCGAACGAAAATAGCAGAGGAAGGAATTAGAGAATTACAACAATATGTTGATACTCTCATAGTAATTCCTAATCAAAATTTATTCAGATTGGCAAATGAAAGTACAACGTTAGCAGATGCTTTTAAAATGGCAGATAATGTTTTATATTCAGGTGTAAGAGGAATAACTGATTTAATGATAATGCCTGGATTAATTAATCTTGACTTCGCTGATATCAGAGCAGTAATGAGTGAGATGGGTAAAGCAATGATGGGGACTGGAGAAGCAGAAGGAGAAAGAAGAGCTCTAGATGCAGCTGAAGCTGCCATATCTAATCCGTTATTAGATGACGTTTCATTAAAAGGAGCTAAAGGAATATTGATAAACATAATGGGTGGATATGATATGACACTATACGAAGTAGATGAAGCAGCAAATAAGATACGTGAAGAAGTTGATAAAGATGCCAACATTATATTTGGATCGATATTTGACGAAAGATTAAATGGAACTATAAGGGTATCAGTAGTCGCTACAGGAATAGGTCCTCAAACTGAAGAATTGTTCAATAGAAATAAAGATATAATGCAATTCAATATAGAAAATAATAACGGAATGGATGCAAATAGTATTAAAAATAATAATATGTTGAAAGATGTTATGAATAATATTCAACCAAATAAAATCAGAATTCCAGAAATGCAAGATAATATTAGCGCAAGTGATTCCTCTAAACAGAATTATAAAAGCAGTATTGCAGTTGATAATGAAGAAAAAGGACAAAGAAAACCTAGATCGTTCTTTGATAGATTTGGTGCTAAACAGAGATTAGAAAAAATTAATAATGAATTATCCCCAGATACTGTTTACAATGATAATAATAAAAGCAAATCAGTAAGTGAAAAGAAGAATTCAGAAGAAG
Organism: Alphaproteobacteria bacterium; assembly: GCA_017475965.1. GTDB lineage: Bacteria > Pseudomonadota > Alphaproteobacteria > RUG11792 > RUG11792 > RUG11792. The sequence goes on from JAFVEL010000013.1 coordinate 12,598, forward strand.
AATTAGAAATACCTGCATGTTTTAGAAGGAAGAGATAAAATATATAAGTACATTGTAGTTTTTATAATTTGTGGAAGTATATCACTTGGTGCTTTATTAGTGTCCCAGGTGTCACGTTTTATTTATAAAGACAAGTTCTCTGTAATTAATAGTTCATATGAGTGTGGATTTTTTGGAAAAAATAATGATATAGTATATACTAATGAATTAAATGCAATTGTTCCAAGGTTCATTATTTTGGAAGTACTATTGGTATTAATAATAGTTTCCTGTTACCTATGTAATAATAAAACTATTATTAGTGCCCTACTAATTATCACATTAATATTGAGTATATATTTTAGTAAAGATTTGTAATATAACTCTATAAACTAACACCCACTTACTGTGCTAATTTGATATATATTATGTGAATATAAAATTTAATATTGCAATTAATTATACTGAAAAAATATAGGTATTATATATGTAATGATAATTTATGTAATATTTGAATTTTAAATATAAGAATATGTTATAATGACAATAGTAATATCATATGTGGATGAATACATGGCAGTTCATAATAAATTTGTAGATATAGTTGTAATAGATGATGAAAATGATATTTGTGAAATGGTATCTGGAATACTTGAAGATAATGGATACAATGTAAGATGCTCGAATTGTTATGTAGATGCAGTTCAACTAGTTGAAGATAAAGTTCCACAAATAATCATCATTGATGTTTGGATAAATGATAGTGAAAGAGATGGATTACGATTATTACAATATGTAAAAGAAAACTATCCTGATGTGGTAGCTATTATGATGAGTGGGCATGGAACAATAGCAACCGCTGTAGAAGCAATTAAGAGTGGAGCATATGATTTTATTGAGAAGCCATTTGATGCTTCTAGATTGTTGGTATCTATTGAAAAAGCTATAGAAATATCAAAGTTAAAAAGTGAAAACGATGTTTTGAAATTAAAAGCCAAAGTAACTGACAATATACTAGGAGATTCCAGTAATATAAAGGAAATAAAGAAGAATATTACACAATTTGCTAAATTAAATACTAGATGTTCAATAATAGCACCTAGAGGTGCTGATAAGGATAATATAGCGAAAGAAATACATAATTTGTCTCCACGTTCTCAGGCAATGTTTTGTGCTATTAATTGTTTTAGAAGAAATCCACAACAATTGGAAATGGATTTATTTGGTTCCGAAATAGTTGTTGATGGAACAACGCAGATTATTAGAGGATTATTTGAAAAAGCTAATGGAGGAACATTATTTATTGATAATATGGATTTAATTCCATTAGATTTACAAACAAAAATTGTAAGTGTTTTTATTAATAACAAATTCTACAGAGTAGGAAATAAAAATAATCCATTACAATTCAATGTTAGAATAATAGCTGGATTACCACTTAATATTAATGAACTATTACTTAATAAATCGTTTAATCAAGAATTATTTTATAGAGTTAATATTAATACTATCAATGTACTTCCATTAAATAAAAGAGTACAAGATATACCCTACATATTACAACATTATTTAGATCAAGTATCAAATTCATATCATTTAGGACAACTAACATTATCATCTGAAGCTATAGAACTTTTGAAATTATATAAATGGCCAGGTGACATGCTAGAAATGAAATATATGGTAGATTGGATATTATCTAACATATTACTGAAAGAAACTAATAAGAACATAATATATGCTGATGATTTGCCATCTGAAGTAGTTAGAAATAATATAGATGATTCATTTGAGATTCCATTTATGGCACAAGTTTCTCATCTTGGTATTAAGGAAGCAAAAGAATCATTTGAAAAAGAATACTTCAAGAATCAATTACAGAAGTTTGCTGGCAATGTATCTAAAGTATCAAGATTTACTGGAATGGAAAGATCTGCATTGTATAGGAAACTAAAACAACTGAATATTACTGGGAATTAGTAATTTTTATTTATTATATAATGAAATATTAATACATATTCAGTACACAATGTAAAGTAACATAATTATATTAATGTGAGTTTACTATTGACAAATATTTGTCTAATTGTTACAATTAATACTATAGATAATGTTTGAAGAATTTCGGAACTCATATTTTTCCTTTATTATTTACTTTCAAATCTTTGAATGTTATCTATCCCCTATTAATATAGATATAACTCATGCAATTATGTAAAGCAGAATTGAAACAAATATGTGGAGATTATAATATTACCATTAGAGATTTATTATTACTTCTACAACACATACTAAATACTAGTTATTCTAAATTGTTTTTTTCGGATTTAACACATTTGTCTGATATGCAATATTCAACATTAATATGTTATGTGAACAGAAGAAGTAATAATGAACCAATATCGAAAATTATTGGATATAAATATTTTTATAAGAATAAGTTCTGTACAAATAAATATACATTAGATCCACGACCTGAAACTGAATTAATAGTAGAATTATTTACTAAATACTTTATCAATAAAAATGATAATTTAAAAATACTAGATTTAGGATGTGGCACTGGATGTATAGGATTATCGATATTATTATTATATAAAAATGCTAAATTACATCTATCTGATATAAGTCATAATGTATTACTAGTAGCTGAACATAATGCTAAATCACTTGATTTAATTAATCGATGCAAATTAATTGAAAGTAATTGGTTTGAAAAAATATATGATACTTATGATGCTATTGTATCAAATCCACCATACATATGTAGCAATTATAATTTAGATAAAGAAGTATTGTATGACCCACCAGAAGCACTATTTGCAGGAGAAGATGGAATGAATGCTTATAATATAATATTACCTAATGCTTCAGAATATTTGAAAAATAATGGCAAATTATTTATAGAAATTGGATATGACCAATCAGAAAAGATTCAACAAATTCATAGCGATTTAGAAGTAATAGAAATAGCAAAAGATTTAAATAATATAAATAGAGTAGTGCTTTTTAATAAAAAATAATATATATGTGCATTATACTAAATGTATTACCATATCTTGACTGAAATGTATATATGTGCAATAATGTTATTTGTTAACATTGATTTACGGTTGAAGTAAAATGGCAGTACCAAAGAAGAAACTATCAAAATCTAGAAGAGGCATGAGAAGATCCCATGATGGATTGAAAGCAGCTAATGTAATTTACTGTCCATATTGTGGACAATCTACTATTGCACACAATGTATGTAGATCTTGTGGCACATATGCTGGTAAGGATACCAAGAGTAAAACAGTTAGTTCTCAACCATCTTCAAATTAGTATAAATTTTATTACATGAATAACTGTGTTGTAATAGCACTAGATGCTATGAGTGGCGATTTCGGATTGGAATCTACACTCAATGGTATTAAGTATTTCATAAAAAATTATAATAATAGTAATATATTCTTCAATATATTTGGAGATGAATCATCTATAAAAAATTATTTAGATATTGATAGTAATATATATAAAATATATGATACTGGCAATAATATAATAGGAAATAATGAAAAACCAGCTCATGTTATACGAAATAGTGCTGGAACTAGTATGCATGAAGCAATTGCTAGTGTTGCTAATGGTATTTCAGATTGTGTAGTATCATCAGGTAACACTGGTGCTTATATGGCATTATCCAAGATAATTATAGGAACAATTGGTGGAATTTCAAGACCAGCTTTGGTAAATGTATTACCTTGTGAAAGAGAAAAAACAATAATGCTTGATTTAGGAGCTAATACAGAATGCTCAGTTGAGAAATTGTATCAATTTGCAATTATGGGAAACGCAGTAGCCAAATCACTGTTTAATATTAATAAACCAAAAATAGGCATATTGAATATTGGTACAGAGAAAGAAAAAGGTACTGAAGTATTAGAAGAAACGTATGATTTATTAAGTAAAACTAGTACACTAAATTTTTATGGTTTTGTAGAGGGAAATGATATTACTAAAGGAACAGTAGATGTCATAGTAACTGATGGATTTTCGGGTAATGTAGCATTAAAAACAATGGAGGGTTCAATAAAATTAGTTATTTCTATTTTAAAGAAAGAAATAGAATCGAATATTGTAGCTAAATTATGTTGTTCTTAGATTAGAAAATCAATAAATCACAAATTAAATCCATCAGAATATAACGGAGCTCCATTTGTTGGATTAAATGGAATAGTTGTTAAAAGTCATGGTAATTCTGATGCACATGGTGTTGCTCATGCTATGCATACTGCTGTTTCATTAGTAAAATCTAATTTCTTGAATGATATAAAAGAATCATTAAAAACTACCTAGATATTATTATAAATAACATAAAATGATACAATATGAAGTATAATTATTATTGTTATTTCATTTACTAAAAAGTGTTATATAACATATTGAATATTAGTATATTGTAATGGAGGTTATGTAAATGTTAAATAATACAGTATATAGTGCAATTAGTAGTATTGCTTCTTATCTACCTGAAAAAATATTAACCAATGATGATTTATCTAAAATAGTAGATACTAATAATGAATGGATAGTATCAAGAACTGGTATAGAAAGACGTCATATAGTTACAAATGAAAAGAATTATGATTTAGCATTTAAATCATCTTTATTAACTTTAGAAAAAGAAGGCATTAGTGCAAAAGACATCGATTGTATTATAGTTGCTACTATTACATCGGCTAATAAGTCTCCTTCAACTGCAAATAAAGTCCAAGCATTATTGGAAGCTAGTAACGCATATGCTTTTGATGTACAAGCTGCGTGTTCTGGATTTATATATGGATTAAATGTAGCTGATAGTTTTATAAGGTCTGGAAAAGCAAATACCATATTACTAATAGGTTCTGATGCTATGTCACTAGTAACAGATTGGACTGATAGATCTACTTGTGTTCTATTAGGAGATGGTGCTGGTTCTTGCATAGTAAAAAAATCCAACAATGAAAATCATAGAATAATAGATATAAATCTGTATTCAGATGGTAATAAATACAATCAAATAGTAGTACATAATAGTGAAAAGAATAATTACATGGGACACATGACAATGAATGGTCCTGAAGTATTTAAAAGTGCTATAAAGTGCATGTCAGAATCAATGAATATAATACTAAATAAAAATAACATGACAATTGATGATGTAGATTGGATAGTACCGCATCAAGCTAATGCTAGGATAATAAAATCATTATGTGAAATGAATGGATATCCACTTGATAAAGCTATTATATCAATACAAGAGCATGCCAATACATCTTCTGCTACTATACCATTAGCATTGGATTATGGAATAAATAACAATAAAATAAAACAGGGTGACACCATACTATTAACAGCAATGGGAGCAGGTTTAACCTGGGGAGCTGCTTTATTAAGATATTAATATAACAGGTTTTTATAGTGTTTTTGTAAACACTATACTGTTAGTATTGAATTATGGAAATAAAACCAGGGGATATTATATACATAATATAAATTATCTCAAAATCTATAGTATAAATATAAATAATATCCAAATTATTACGATGGTAAATTACCAAATTTTGTTAATCCAGAATCAAAAAATAATGGAATGGTAGCAATTGGACCATTCCTGTGTTTAGCGATTATTATTTCTGCTCTATTGCGTACTTGATCCATTTCTTGTTCCCACTTTTCATGTTCTGGGGTATCTATTTTAGGTTCTTGTCTTGCTTTATAATATGCTTCTCTATATACAAACAGTACTATATCTGCATCCTGTTCAATTGATCCGGAATCTCTCAAATCTGCTAATTGAGGTCTCTTGTCATCTCTTTGTTCTACAGCTCTTGACAGCTGAGATAATACTATTATTGGTATATCTAATTCTCGTGCGATATTTTTCAATTGACGAGTAATAGCTGATATTTCTTGCACTCTATTGTCATCCTTTTTATTTCGTGTATCATTTGACATTAGTTGTAGATAATCTATTATTATTAATCCTATGTTGTTATGTAGTTGCATTTTTCTAACTTTATGTTTTATTTGCTGACTAGTAATATTTGGAGTTTCTTCAATATACAATTCAATATTTTCCATTTCTTTATAAAATTTGGAAAATAATTCTATATTACTTTGACTTATATTACCTTTCTTAATGTCCCAAGCTGGAACGCAAGTGGCACTAGATAGTAACCTAGTAGCAAGTTGCTCAGCTGACATTTCCAGTGAAAAGAATATTACTCCAGTTCCTTCTCTTTTACCATATAGCTTAGCACGTGACGCATTGAATGCTATATTAACAGCCAAGGCAGTTTTGCCCATTGATGGTCTACCAGCTAATATTATTAAATCAGACTTATTAAAACCCCCGAGACATTTATCAATTAATGTAAAACCAGATGTAATACCAGATATTGCTATGCGATTTTCAATTGTTCTATTATTTAATCCCTCCTGAGCAGCTCTTATAACTGTATTTAAAGCATCATGAAATGGAACCAATTTACCTCCCAAATACTTATTAGATAAATTATATAGTTGCTGTTCAGCATTATCTATTATATCAACAGCTAGTGTGTCATTAAATGATTGATAACATTCATTAATAGTATTTAAACATATTTTATTTATTTCTCTTCGTAAATAAAAATCAGTAATTATTTCAGTATAATCAGCTACATTTAAGCCTATTACATTCTCTACTAATGATATTAATACTTGTTTTATGTCTATATTTTTAAATTGTTCATTATTAAATAATTCTGAAGATAAAGTAATAGGATCTGCTATTATGTTTCTATTCGCTAGAGATTTTATTGATAGATATATATTTTTATTTGATGTGGACATGAAATAATTAGCTTCAAATGAAGCTGGAATATCGTCCAACAAACTATTATCGAGCAATAATGCCCCTAATAATGCATGTTCTGCATCTAAACTGTATAAAATTGGTTCTTTAGTATTAGGCAAATTAGTGTATTACAGTTGTGAAGCATATACTATATATTATGTCACAAAAATTGGTATTTAGTTCAATGTAAATAACGTGTATAGGTTTATGTAGGTATATGAATATTACATCTATATATTAATAAGAATTTAACTATGATTTATCATAGGATTAATTAGTAGTTTTTTAATATGAAGAATACCGGATAAATTCTACTGTGTACATTATAGTATAATGAATAAACCCTATATTTTAATGATAATAAGACTAAAAAAGTAATAAACAAAAATTCAGAGAACTAACTTATTATTCTCCAAGTGTACTTCACATTCAGAGATAATATCCAAATAACAAAATATCAAATTCATTATTTCAATAATGATCAAACAATAATTCATATAATCAATATTTCTATGATAAGAATTTTTTACATATGTTATTATATATATTAAATAATAATTTAGATATGAAATTCTCATGATTAGGACTTTAGATAAAAATACGACAAATGTTCTAAATAATAGTTTAGTAATTGTTTTGTTAGCTACATTATTATTATCAATTTCAAGTAGAATATCATTCCCAATTGGAGTAGTTCCAATTACTGCTCAAACATTAGCTGCTTACATAATAGGATTTTACTTAAAACCTAGTGAATCATTCTCAGTGGGATTGAGTTGGATGTTGTTAGGAGTGTCTGGATTGCCAGTATTTGCTCCTGGATTTATATCACCATTAACATGCCCATCATTCGGTTATATTATTGGAATGACATTAGGTATGCCATTGATGAGAAGTAGTAATAACTTATTTGTATCATGTGCAATATGTTATGTGGTGTGTTCTTTATTTGGATGCATTTGGTTATATAATTTTGTACATTCTTGGGATTTAGTATTTAAATTTGGGATCTATCCATTTATACTTGGTGAATGCTGCAAAGTAGCTATTCTACTTGGTATTGATAAATTGGGCCCAAAAAAGTGATTGCAATTCAATACAGTTTGTTACATAATAATAATATACAGACCGTGGCTGGGTAGCTCAGTTGGTAGAGCACCGGATTCATACCCCGGCGGTCGTGGGTTCGAATCCCGCCCCAGCTACCACTTCTATAAGTACAAAATAAGGTAGGTATCATTTGAAAATAAGTGCTAATGAAATACGAGTAGGTGACGTTTTAGAGTGTAATGATAAACTCTGGGTTGTGTTGAAGGTACAAAATGTTAAGCCGGGTAAAGGTGGGGCATTTGCACAAACTGAAATGAAAGCTCTAAAGGATGGTCAGAGGTTGAATGAACGTTTTAGAACTGTTGATACAGTTGAAAAAGTATTCTTAGAGGAATTAGATTATCAATTCTTGTATAGAGATGGGAATGATCTTCATTTCATGAATCAGTTGACCTTTGACCCATTACAGTTGTCTACTGAAATGGTGGGAGATAGTGCGGCATTTCTAGAAAATGAAATGGTTGTAAAGGTCTGTATGTATGAAAATAATCCAATCAGTGTAAAGTTACCTCCATCTGTGGTTTTGGAAATAGTTGAAGCTGATCCAGTAGTAAAAGGACAAACAGCTACTTCTTCTTACAAACCAGCAGTATTATCAAATGGGTTAAAAATAATGGTACCTCAACACATAGAAGCTGGAACAAAAGTAGTTGTGAATACTTCAGATGGAACTTATGTAGAAAGAGCAAAGTAAGTAATGATTAGTAATAGTTACGAACCGAAATCATATACTGCTGAGCTTTATGCTATGAAAAAAGCTGCTAATAGAGTGGCTATTGGATTAGTTAGAGACTTTGGGGAACTTGAAAAATTGCAGGTGTCAAAAAAAGGTGCATGTGATTACGTCACATCAGCTGATACAAGATCAGAAAAAATAATAATGGAAGAATTATCTAAGTTCGAATCTAAATATTCATTCTTATGTGAAGAAAAGGGTACTACTGATAATGAAGATCAGTATCATAAATGGATTGTAGATCCAATAGATGGCACTAATAATTTCAGAAGAGGAATTCCATACTTTTGTACTAGTATTGCATTAATGGATAAAGAAACGTCAGTTGCAGGATTAATATTAGACCCCATAAGGAGTTCATGTTACAAAGCTGCTGCTAATTCAGGTGCGTTCGTTGATGGACGAAATAGATTGCGAGTATCTAAAACTAGTGCTCTAAAAGAATCATTTGTTGCTTATAGAAATATTCCATATGATATAATACAAAAATTATATGACGCATCAGTTATTTTAAGACAAAATGGTTCGGTTGCTCTTGATTTGGCGTATTTAGCTGCTGGAAAGTATGATGCGGTAATAGCTCGAGATGTATCTATTTGGGACATAGCTGCTGGTATAATTCTAGTAAAAGAAGCTGGAGGTTTCGTTCGGTATAAATCATTAGGAAATAATAAATATGATTTAATAGCAACTGCTTCTTTTAAATTATTAAATCAAATACCATTTAGTGTTTAATAGTTAATATTAGTTTTATGTGTACATGTATTGAAATTAGTATTATATGAGTGTAAATATGCATATTTGCACGTTATATGATTACTCGTTTCAGTACAAGTGCTATTAAGTTATTTTTGTCTTATTTAAATTCACAAAATATGTAATGATAATGCTGGTATCAATTTACTTTATTAACTAGTTATAAATCATAATGCGAATGTCTTCAGTACAATACATTATTATAAAAATTTTGCAACAGTATAAAATATAAATATGTGAATTATATAATATATAACTGTGGGAATATAAATTGCACCCACAGTTGTACATAAAAATATATTTTTGTTATTGGTATATTTATATTAAATATTTATTTGCATCATTTAGCTTCAATATACTTTGTTCTATTTTGGCATACTTTATAATCTTTTTTATTAACTCTTCTTTCTCGTTTTCATCTAATATCTCTACTAATTTTCCTATTGTTTTTAATCTACAATTACTAAGTTTATCTAAACAATATTGTGTTGATGGATCCAGACGATCTGTCAGAATAACACTGTATATAATACCGATAACATTAGTAATAAACTTTTTTTGTAGGCATTCTTCATCAATATGCATTATATCTCTGAAATAATGTAATAACAATGTATTTACTTCTAATTTTAATTTTTGTTTCTGTATCTCCATTGATCTTTTCAGAATCAATTTGCTACTCCACTTTGCTACGTAGTACACTAGCTTTGTCCATCTCTCTTGCTAACGCAATTGCTATTTCGCTATCGCTACATAGTGCATACTTCTCTCTAGCTCTTATCTGTGCTTTTATTTGTTCACTACTTGATAGTTTAGTCCATAAATATTGTGCATCCTTCA
>JAFVEL010000014.1 GCA_017475965.1 Alphaproteobacteria bacterium
TAAATTAACACCAACAATGGATTTTGTATTTAAATACATCTTATTTGTGATATAAACTTAATTTAGTTTTACATGGAATATCATTCACGAAATTAAACAATAATATGTTTCAATTTGTAGATTTTGTGTAAATCAAGATGATAGTGAGAAGAGTTTAATTTCCTTATTGAATGCTATCCTTAATGGAAAACATATTATAAATGATGTAACAATATTAAATACAGTTCTTGCCAATAATAATATTGATAGTAATTCAAGTAATACGACACAAAAGGAAGATCCTAATAGTAAAGCTAGTAGATTAGATATAGAAGCTGTTACTGATACTGGTACAATAGTAAATGTTGAATTACCTCAATATATGAAACATTAAACAAACATGTATAAGAAATATTGATTATATTGTTAGTATATTACAAATATATATATCTATATTATTGATTGTTTGAGCAATATATGATATAGTATAAGTAAGAAGTAAGATTTATAATTCATTATATTAAATTAGCATTTATTGTTGATGTGTGTTTTATTACATTATTATAATTTGTTGTATTATTTTGTTATAACGATTTAATAGTTGTTTTTTAATTATTTTAAATGATTTGCAATTTTTAATTAATTTTTTTGTTATTTTCATCAAAAATTAACCATTTCCTGGTATAATGAATTATATTGTTTTTATTAAGAATTTGGGTTTTATGAGCTATTCTAAAATAATTGTGTTTGGATTTTTGTTGAATATATTGAACATTAGTGATGTGTTATCATCTTCTGTAATAAAAAACAATAATTTATGTAGTAATATTAATAAATCGTTCGACACTGTTAATTTACATAATAATACAAACAATAGCATTTTTGATGATACTTGCACAAATTATTTTATACCACAAAATATTGATAAAGAATGCTATATACATTTACATGATCAATATATATCTGAAAATGTTGCATATGCAAAACAACATATAGAATACAATATTTTCAAAAACAACAAAACTATTAATTCCATTAAGCGTGAGCAGAGAATTAATAATACACCACAATCAAAAGTGAAATTCTGGAATGATCCAAACCACATAGTACATGCTAACAGTGATGCACAAATTTATGACATTAACAAACAAAAAAAGAAAATTGATTGTGATTTTGATTTAATTGATTTAGATTACATAAGTGATCAATCTCAAGAAGACATTAAAACACAAGTTTCAACTGTAGTTTTAGACAATAAACCAAATAATTCTAGCACATCTACGTATACATTGCTTGGTGCAGATAAAAATAATTGTAACTATCAAATATTAACATCACTGAACTCAAATGAACAAAACGACATATTTCAGACCCAACACTATAAAGAATATTGTAAACCAAATGTTAACAAACCATTACAGTGTATCAATACTAAAAATGAGAAAAAAAAGAATATACTTATAAGAATAAATAGAGATAAAAATAATAAAACATTAGAAGAAATAAATTTATTATTACAGACTAAAAACCAAGTAGAACATACATACAATGGGAAGGATAGTAATAATAATAGTAATATTATAAATAACACGCAAAATAAAGATAATAGTAGTACAATTAAGACACCACAATATAGTGAAGCTGAAATAAATTACGTTAAAGATAAATTAGAACAAACATTACATACTTTATATGCAATGTCATTTCCAAACAAAAATATAACAAAAATATCTATTACTCCAGAACTAATAAATAATTTCATAAATGAAATATATCCACAAGTAAAAATAATAAATTCACAAGGCATTGAAGAATATAAAGAACGAAAAGCAAATACAAGCAAAGTTATAGATGCATTAATACAAATTATACAGGAAGTATATCCTAATATACCAATAATTAACAATATATCTAGTGGGCAATATTATAATGCACAATTCATGGATATATTAACAAAAGAGCTATCAAAATCATATTCAGGTTTGAAAATAACATCTCATGAATTCAATGAACAATATTACGAAAAACAATTCAAAGATAAATTAATAAAAATTATAACTAGTATAACAAAATTACATCCAGATGTGGAAATAACTAGTAATGTGTTTAATGAACAATATTATAATGAATATTTTATGAATATACTAACAACAAGTATACAAAAGGTACTACATCCCATCACAATACCTGATTACGTATTTAATGAACTTATTAAAAATGTAGATGAGTATATGTTTTTTACTCAATATTTGTCAAAAAACTTAATGAAGGAACAATTATTAGCAGAACATGAAAACTTATTCAATGCAATACGTATGTACCACAATGTGCAAAAGGATGAATTGTTGTATCAAGATGATGAATTGTTGTATCAAGATAATGATTTAGAATCATACGATAAGGATTTTATTACTAGTATTTATCAATATACATATTGTGGAAGATGTAATTTATTTTTAGAAAAAGCAGTAAAACAACTTGTACAATTATTATGTAACATAACACAATTACATTTATCAGAAGATGAAATAATGAGTATAGTAACAAAAAGTGAAGAAATGAAAGATATTACTAAAAGAATTAGAAACAGAATGATGAAGTGTTTTTTAGCATAACAGAACAATTGTACAGTATTAATGTTAATGTAATACTGTATATCTTATTGGAAAGTTTTACGAAATATACACAATATTATGACGGGTTTATTAATATGTATATTATATGAAATTGTGTTTATAGATAAAAAAAGTAGTAAACATAACTTTTGTAATTTATTACTTTAAATGAATTAAATCTTGTAATCCATTAACATATCATAATGCATTTTTATTAAGTAAATAGTACATTAAGAACTTCAATACTTATATTTAAACATTTTGCAATAAAATCATCTTCAAGTACTTGCCAATAAGTATCGCAATTTCCTTTTGATATTTTTACTGCAAGCACTTGATCTTACGATTACTAAACCTTGAAGTTTCATATTTTGAGCTAATTCTCTTTTTGCTTCATTTTTTTACCTCTTTTCTCTCCTTCTATTAATCCTTCTTCTTTTCCTTCATCTCTAGCAACTGCAATTTTAATTGATAATCTGCTACTCCACTTTGCTACGTAGTACACTAGCTTTGTCCATCTAATTACTTTGTTACAAAGTAACTGTCAATCTCGCTATTGCTCGATAGTACTCTTGCTAACGCAATTGCTATTTCGCTATCGCTACATAGTGCATA
>JAFVEL010000015.1 GCA_017475965.1 Alphaproteobacteria bacterium
GTTTAATGCACTCTGTGCATTATAAAATGTTAATAAACTTAATGTGATATGTAATTAATAGAAGTACATTATATTACGTTAATAAACTACAAAAGTTAATTCGATTAAAATGATGCAATACTAACTTTCCAATACATCATAATAAGTAAACCAATTATAAAAACTTATACAAGTACTATTAAATTTTGAATAAATTTATAGATAAAACATAGTATAAAATGTTTTTTTATAAACAAAATACAGATGAATATTATTTTTTTTCTTGTTTTTTTTGGTATTAACTATTATTTAATAATAATACGGTAGTATGATAATACAAAGTATTAATTTAAAAGAGTAATTATGAAAATAAATAATTACATAAAAATTTTTGTAGATGTGTTATTAATGAAAAGTTCTTATAAAGTATGTAAAAAATATTATATCACAATATAATTTGACTTACGATAATAATAATGTTGTGCACGAGGAAGAAAATGATGAGAATAGTAAAATAGACTTAGTGTATAGCGTTCAAAATTAGTTAACAAAATTTTATAACGATGTATTACCAGACTATCACAAATCATTACAAATGTTATAATACATTTAAATGTGCTACAGTTATGCTTCATATTTAGAAGTATAATTGTAGTTTTTGAAATAATAATCTGTATATTATATATTACTTGTAATAGTATAAAGTAATCAAATAATAATATGTCAATTGCCAATAAACTGGTAGAAGAAATTAGTATTTACAATTTCTAGTATGATACTGAAAAGTATATAAGTAATAAAACGACGTACAATATATGATAAATAATGTAATGATATAATAATCAAACCATTATTAATATATAATATGATATTTGATTAGATTAAAAGTAGATAATAAAACGAGATATAAACTTAATTGGAAGATATTTGTTGTTTCTATTACTATATAAGAAAACATATAATACCAACAAATTTTGTTATATAATGATATATAAGTGATAAAACTACGCACAATATATGATAAATAATGAGTTCAACAATATAATAACGGAGATTAAAAATAGAATATTACTATCAGACATAATAAAACGAGATATAAAATTAATTAGAAAAGGAAGAGAATACATTGGTGTATGTCCATTCCATGTAGAAAAAACCGGTTCTTTTTTTGTAAGTGATGAGAAGTGTTCTTTTCATTGTTTTGGTTGCGGAATATCCGGCAATGTATTTACATATGTAATGAGAAAAGATGGAATAACATTTTATCAAGCATTAAAAAAACTTGCCAATTTTGCAAATGTAAAGTTACCAGATATTGAAGATATAAAACGTAATAGTTCTGAATATAATAACATATACAAAATATTAAACACAGCATTGAAATATTATATTAGTAATATAGATATTGCTATGGATTATTGCAATAATAGAAACATAACTAATACCAAGGAATTTTACTTGGGATTTGTTCCTAATAATAATGACTTATATAAATTACTTATTAAAAATTACAGTAAAGATGACATTAATAAATCTGGTTTGTTTCTAAGTAATAATTATCCTAGATTTAGAAATCGATTAATGTTTCCAATATTTGACAATAAAAATAGAGTAATTGCATTTGGTGGAAGAAGTATTAATGGGGAAGATCCCTAGGTATTTAAATTCTTCCGAATCAGAAATATTTCATAAACACTTAGTATTATTTGCTTTTAATGTAGCTTCTAATAATGTATCAAATAAAAATCCATTTATTATTGTAGAAGGATATATGGATGTATTAGCAATGCATCAATTTGGATTTAATGCAACTGTTGGCACTATGGGAACAGCTTTATCTGAAGAACATTTATGCAATATTTGGAAATACTGTGATGAACCAATAATATGTATGGATGGAGATAATGCTGGATATAAATCTATGGTAAAAACAGCAAATATGGCTCTTAGTAAATTAATTCCAGGAAAAAGTTTAAAATTTGTAGTAATACCAAACAATGATGATCCTGATTCATATTTAAAAGCAAATGGAAGAGAAGCAATGGAAAATTTACTAAAAAATAACTTAAATTTAATAGATTTTTTATGGGCTTATTTTCTCAAAGAATTTTCTACAATTAATAAAACTCCAGAAAAAGTTGCTTTATGGGAACAAGAAATTTATAATACTATAGATAAAATAAATAATGATAGAATAAGAACTTTCTATAAGAGTGAACTAAAAAATAGAATATATTATTTTACAAAACAATTATTTTATAAAAAATCTCCACAGAAAGTTAATAATGATTTAACATTCAATAAATATACTACACAGAACTTGAATGAAAAATTGTTGTTGTATATACTGGTAATGAGACCTAGTATCATTCAATTTGTTATTGAAGATTTGTTTCGCGTTCCATTTTCAAATGAATCCCTTAGTAATATTAGTGACAAAATCGCATCAATTGCATATTATAATAATGATTTTTATAACAATGATCAGTTAAATGAAATAAAAAATCACGGAACTAATAATACAAATACGTGTATTGCAGATAGTGATTTGGAGAATTTGAAAAACAATAGTGTTGTGGAAGATATTACTAATCAATGTAGCAAAATTTGTAAAATAGACAAATTAAATGATAATGAATTAGTGAAATACTGGTATTATTTACTAGATAGGGTTGTTGTGGCATCCAAAAAAAATAATGAAATGTACAATTTATCAAATGAGTGTAAAAGTGAAATAAATACTAGTAATTGGCAAAGATTAAAATCTTTAAAAATGTATTTATTGTTAAAAAGGAGGAGATGAATATGATATATCATAATTGTGTTATCCAAATTAATGAAATCGATATGATGTATCATAATTATATTGTAATAAATTTCAAATGGAGGGAATAAACATGGCAAATCATAATAATAATAAGAAAATTGGAATACAGCATCCTGTAATAGAAACAGATCCAAATGTTATTCAGTTATTAAAAATAAGTAAATCTAAGGGATATTTAACATCAGAAGAAATAAATGAAAAATTACCATCTGATAAATACGATAATGATCATTTTGAAGAAATAATATCGTATTTCAATAATATGCAAGTAAAAATAGTAAATATTGGAGATGTTGATAATTTAGAATTAGACGAAGCTGAAGAAGTAGACGATGATGATTCAGTAGAAGAAGATGAAGATGGAGACAATAAAGAATTAAACATACAACGTAATGATGACCCAGTAAAACTATATCTAAAGGAAATGGGTAATATTGGATTATTATCCAAAGAAGGTGAATTAGATATTGCTAAAAAAATAGAAGATTCAAGAAATACATTGTATGCTGCATTGTGTGAAACTAGAATAGTAGCAGATGCTATATCATTACTATCAGAAAAAGTAAAAAGAGATACAATATTATTACGAGACATTATAAACATTAATATGATAGATGAAGCAATATATGGTAGTAAAGATGATGACTCATCAGATATAAAAGACTCAAAAAATTCTAAATCAGATGATAATGATTCCTTTGATGATAATGAAATAAAAACACAATTACTAAAGTATTTTGCTAAACATAATGAATTATATAAGAAGTTATATAAATTACAAAAATCATTAAAGTTTGAATTTAGTGTAATAGAATCTAATCCTGAATATTTAGAAATAAAACATCAATTAGTTGAAAATTTTTATGATATGAAACTAAGTAACAAAAGAATAGGATTGATAAAAGATGAAATATTTTCATTTATTTCGGAAATGGCAGATTTAGAAAAAATAGTAATTGCTAAATATGAAGATTATGGTATTAATAAACATGATTTATTTTCTATGTTTATAGACCATGATTTAACTGACAAATGGGTAGAAGAAGTAAAAAAGCAAACTAAACCTGGTGATTGGAATAAATTAGTTGAGGAAAACCAAGATTTATTTAAGCAAGTAGTTGATAAGAACAAAGAAATAAAAGAATATACTTGTATTCCTTATTCGTTATTTAAAAGATTATATTATGTAATCAAAAAAGCAGAACGAGAAGAATTAGAAACTAAAAAAGAAATGATAGAAGCTAATTTAAGATTAGTTATTTCAATAGCAAAAAGATATACAAATAGAGGATTACAATTTCTAGACCTAATACAAGAAGGTAATATAGGACTAATGAAAGCAGTTGATAAATTTGAATATAGAAGAGGATATAAGTTTTCTACTTACGCTACATGGTGGATTAGACAAGCTATTACTAGAACAATAGCAGACCAAGCTAGAACAATACGTATTCCAGTGCATATGATAGAAACTATAAACAAACTAGTTAGAATGTTTAAACAATTAATGAGTGAACTTGGTAGAGAACCAACTCATGAGGAACTAGCTGAAAAACTAGCAATGCCTGTAGAGAAAGTCAGAAAAATAATGAAAGTGGCAAAAGACCCAATAAGTCTAGAAACACCTATTGGAGACGAAGAAGATAGTCATTTGGGAGACTTCATTGAAGACAAGCATACAGTAATTCCTATAGATGCTGCAATAAAAGCTAATTTAAAATCAGCAACAAATAAAGTATTATCTAGTTTAACACCAAGAGAAGAGAAAGTATTGAGAATGAGATTTGGTATAGGAATGCAATCTGATTATACTTTAGAGGAAGTTGGTAAACAATTTTCAGTTACTAGAGAACGTATTAGACAGATAGAAGCTAAAGCATTGAGAAAACTAAAGCATCCTAGTAGATCAAAAAGATTAAGAAGTTTTTTGGACGATTAGTATAGTGTTATGCAATTAGTAGCAGTATTTTCTAGAATACTAGAAAGAATTAGATTTGTACTTTCAAAAATATCAGAAATACAACACAGCAAGTATATAAATTTTGATAAACAACAAGTAATAATAATATGTGATAGCTTTATTGCTGTTATTTCATTATTTATTTCAATACAATTACGTATTGGAGTAGATTCTTTTGATTCTTCTTTTTTATTGTTCAATAATCTTATAGTATTTGGATTAGTAAGTGCCAGTATATTTTCATGGTTAAAAATAAATAATAATATATTAAATAATATTAATAAACTACTACTTGCTATAACTGCTTCTAATATTACTTTCATTCCATTAATGTATTTTATGAACGTAAACATTGATTTTCCATTATCAATATTAATAATAAATATGTTTGTGATGAGTTTTATATTAATTGGATTGAAATATGCATATTATAATCTCTACTGTAGAGTGTGTACAATATTAATTGGTAATTACGAATCAATTACAATGTTTTTAAGTTCCAATAAGGAAATATTAACAAATATTAAGGTAATTAATTCTAATCCATATTTGAAAATTAATTTACCAAATAACATACAGGTACTTGGAAATATAAATGATTTACAAGAAATAATGAGATTTATTAATGTGAACCAATTAACATTTACTAATATAAATCAAGTAATAATAACTAATGATAATATATCAATTAGCGATAAAGAAGTTTTATTTAATTTATCAAAACAATATAAATTTATTTTATTACAAGTTTGTACAGATACAAATAAAGCATAGATTGTAGACAATAGTGACATTTTCTTATAAAATGAAGGAGTACATATCGAGTATTTAGACTTAATGACAGAAAAATTAACTGTTCCATTAATTGCATTAAGGGATATCGTATTATTTCCTGGTGCCATAGAACCATTACTAATTGGAAGAACAAAATCTGTAAATGCAGTATGTAAAACATATGAAGAACAAAGTGATATTTTAGTAGTTACTCAGAAAGACCCATCGATAGATGAAATAAACGCAAATGACTTATACAATGTCGGAACAATTGGACACATTCATAATTTCATGAAACTAAATGATGGGACTGTAAAAGTATTAATAAAAGGATTGTATAGAGTGTCAATTGATAATATATCTGATGAAGATGATATTATAAAAGCATCATATACAAAACTGCAAAATAAATCTCGTAATTCTAAAATGTTAGAAGGATTAAAACGTGCTTTAATATCAGCATTTGAACAGTTTTATAAGTATAATAAAAAACTACCGCAAGATGTATTAAACATGATATCAAATATTGATGATCCATCACAGACATGTGATATGATAGCATCATATTTACCATTGAAAATGAGTGAACAGCAAGAAATTTTGGAATTAGTTAATGTAAAAAAACGAATAGAGAAATTAATATTTATAATTGAAAGTCAAACTGAATTATTTTTAGTGGAAAAGAAAATAAAGAGTCGTGTTAGAAAACAAGTAGAAAAAAGTCAAAAGGAATATTACTTAAATGAACAATTAAAAGCAATAAATAGAGAATTAGGTAATTCTGAAGAACAACCTGATGAAATAAAAGAATTAAAACATAAAATAAAATCATTACCAATGAGTAAGGAAGCAAGTAATAAAGCATTACAAGAATTAAATAGATTAAAAAATATTCCAAATTTTTCGCAAGAAAGTGTAGTAATAAAAAATTACATAGATTGGTTAATAGGTATTCCATGGAGTCAATCTAAAGAAGAGTTATCAATGGAATATGCTGAAGAAATGTTAAATAAACATCACTATGGATTAGATAAAATAAAAGATAGAATATTAGAATATATAGCAGTTTACAAACGTACTAAGAAAGTAAAATCCCAAATATTGTGTTTTGTTGGACCTCCAGGTGTTGGAAAGACTTCTTTAGGAAAATCAATAGCAGATGCTATGAAACGACCTTTTGCTAGAATATCACTAGGAGGTGTTACAGATGAAGCAGAAATAAGAGGGCACAGGAGAACATATGTTGGTGCAATGCCAGGTAGGCTAATTCAAACCATGAAAAGAAGTAGTGTTACTAATCCCATTATTATGCTAGATGAAATCGATAAGCTTGGAAGCGATCCAGAATCTGCATTATTAGAAGTACTTGACCCAGAACAGAATAGTACTTTTACTGATAATTATTTGGAAGTACAATATGATTTATCAAAAGTAATATTTATAGCTACTGCTAATAGTTTTGATATTTCTTTACCACTACTTGATAGAATGGAAGTAATACAGTTAAATGGTTATACAGAAGAAGAAAAACTAAAGATAGCTAAAGATTTCATTATACCAAAACAGATTGAAGAGAATGGGCTAAAAAATAATGAGATAAAATTTGATGACAATGCTATACTGAATATAGTAAGATATTACACTATGGAATCAGGAGTTCGTAATTTAGAGAGGAAAATATCTAAAATTACACGAAAGGTTGTTAGAAAGTTAGTATCTAGTGGTTCAGAAGAAAATCAAACAATTACAATAACTGCAGATAGTTTACAAGAATACTTAGGAATAAAGAAATATAATCAAGATATAGTTTCAAGGGAACCTACAGTTGGAGTTGTAAATGGACTCGCTTGGACTGAAACTGGTGGTGATGTATTAACTATAGAGGCATTAAAAATACCTGGAACTGGTCAATTATTAACTACAGGTAAGTTAGGTGAAGTAATGCAGGAATCTATGAAGGCTGCTTATAGTTTTGTAAAATCGCAATACCAAGTATTGAAAATAGAGGAAGAAGATTTATCTAAATATGATATACATGTTCATGTACCAGAAGGAGCAGTACCAAAAGATGGACCATCAGCTGGTATTACAATATGTACAGCAATAGTGTCTGCATTTACTAGCAAAAAACCAAGATCTGATGTAGCAATGACTGGAGAAATTACATTAGTTGGGAAAGTTTTGCCAATAGGTGGTTTGAGAGAAAAGTTACTAGCAGCTCGAAGGAATGGTATTAACAATATTCTTATACCAAAGGATAATGAAAAAGATATTGATGAATTACCAAATATATTAAAAAATGATTTAAATATAAAATGTGTAAAACACATTAATGAAGTATTACAAACGGTATTAATATAAATTTTACATATGTTATAAGTGTAATATTTTTGTAGTTTGGATAGTTAGAGGAGTTTTTAATATGATTATATACTAACAAAAATTTATTTACTAATTTTGAGGAGTGTTATATGATTGATTTAAACAATATTATTTATTACATAAGGAGTTTTGTATGATAGACACACATTGCCATTTATTTTATGATGAAATATTTAATGATTTAGATAGTAAGTTAGAATTTGCTTACTCAATGGGAGTTACTAATTTTCTTACTGTTGGAACTGATAATAAACACATGTATCAGAACATAGAAATAGCTAACAAATACAATAATATAGTATGTTCAATTGGTATTCATCCAACTGAATATAATTGTGGTTATAATATAGAAGAAATGCGTAAATTACCAGAGCAATACAATAAGATAGTTGCTATAGGAGAAGTAGGATTAGATTATCACTACATTGATTTAGCACCTAAAGATAAGCAATTAGTATTATTTGAAGAAATGCTGCAATTATCTAAAGATACTAATCTACCACTAATATTACATTGTAGAGAGTGCTTTAGTGATAATTTATTCAAATTAATAAAACAATATAATGAAAATGCAGTATTTCATTGTTTTACTGATTCATTGGAAAATGCTAAGAAAATAATTAATAATGGATTTTATTTGTCACTAACTGGAATAGTAACATTTAAGAACAGTCAAGAATTGAGAGAAGTAGCTAAGTATGTGCCAGATGATAGATTATTGATAGAAACAGATAGTCCATATCTTGCTCCAGTACCACAAAGGGGAAAACCAAATGAACCAGGATTTGTTAGATATGTAGCTGAGTGTATTTGTGAACAAAGAAAATGTACTTTGCAATACTTATCTGATATTACTAATGATAATTTTTATAGACTATTTCCTAGAGCAAGAATTATGCTTGATAGAAATTAATATATGTTAAAATTAAAATATGCAATTGTATAGGTAATATTTAAATATGTTTAAAAAGATATTATTGTGTAGTATATTAATTACAATATCATTATCATATTGTGAATCAGTAAATAATAGTAATAATGACAATAATATAGTGATTTCTAATGAAAATGATGAAATTAATAATAGTAATAAATCAAATATGAATGGTAATGAAACATTAAGTAGTAATAAATTATCAGAGGAAAATATAAATAATACGCAAGAAAGTAGTAATAATAGTTATAGAAAGGATGAACATAATATGTTAAATAATAATTTTAATAGAAAATTATTTGAAGATGCTAATAACTTAGATGAATTGAAAAAAAATCAAGACAAAAGATTAATTAATGCTAGCAGTATTAAAACTAAATTCAAAAATGATGTTTGGATAGTAGATAAGGATTCTAAAACTATTTCCTTTACTATAGTTTTCAAAAATGAAGGTAAGAGGAGCTTTGCAAATAAACCAGGTATTGTTGGTCTAGTATTATCTAATATACTGGAAGGTACAAAGACAAAGAGTGGAGAACAAATAAAGGAATTAATAGAAAACAAATCAATAAATATAGCAATAACAGAAGATAGTGATAATGTATTAGTATCAGTTAGTTGTTTAAGTAAATATTTCCATGATGTAATAGATTTATTATGTGATTTAATGTCTAATGCTACCTTTCCAAATGATAAATTACAAATAAAGAAAAATGCTATTATATTGGATTTGAAACAATCGAAATTTGATCCTATTGCATTAGCAAAAGAAAAACTAGATTCCATAATATTGGAAGAACCATATCGTATTAATATTGATAAAACAATACAAAAAATTCAAAATTATACTGATTCTGATATAAAAGAATGTTACAAACAATTATTTGACCCTAAAGATGCAATGATTACAATTGTAGGGAAAATTCATAATGATAAATTTGTTAATAATGAATTGACTAATAAATTAATAATTAATGATTTAAATCGATTGCATGATGCAATAAAAGAACATTCTAATAAGTTTGCTACTTTCATACCTAGTGAACAAAGAACAGATTTATCAAGCTACGATATTACACATACACATGTAAAATTAGATAATCCACAATCAACTGTACTATTTGCTTTACCAGGAGTATCTAGAACAAATAGTGATAAGATTGCAATAAGAGCAGCAAATCACATATTTGGCAGGGGAGGATTAGGTTCTAGATTATTCAAGACTGTTAGAGATCAAAATGGATTAGTATATCACATAGTAACATCGTTAAATGATATGGATTTACAATCTATTGTAAAAGGGTTAGCACTTACCAAACCCGAAAATGTTAATAAAGTAATAAATGAAGTAAAAAAACAAGTGAAAATTCTATATGATAATGGAATATCAGAAGAAGAATTGCGGGATTTTAAAGTTAATAAGTGTGCTAGTTACATATTCTCTACTAACGAATCATTATTGAATTTTGTTGTTAGTATGAGAGAAGATGGGGTGAAATTAGAACAAATTAATGATTACTTAAATAAATACTTAAATCTTACAAGAAATGATATTAATAATGCATTAAAGAAAGTATTTGATCCAGCGAAATTAGTATTTGTTAGTTGTGGACAACAAATAAATTCTAATCATGATACAGACAATAAGGAAGTATCGCAAAATAATAAAAATAAAACTGAAGTAGTACAAGATAATCCATCAAATGACAATAAACAAGAGCAAGAAAACAAAACTAAATATGATATTAATAATCAAATTAATATACAAGAAAAAGTATTGGAAAATGGAATGAGAGTAATAGTTGCTCCATTAGGTGTAAAAAATTCTGTTTGTTTTGGAGTTGGATATTTTGTAGGTAGTGCTGATGATTCAAGAGATGTTATGGGAATATCTCACTTCATAGAACACATGATGTTTAAACAAACTAAAAACATGAAATCAGGAGAGATAAAATACTATTTGAATAAATACAATAAGTTCACAAATGCTTTTACAGCATATGACATTACATTCTATATGCACCAATGTAATAAATCGTTTTTAGAATTGGATATGCAAATAGAAGCAGATAGAATGGTTAATATTCAATTTGATCCAAAGGAAATAGAACTAGAAAAGGGAGCAATAATAGAAGAACGAAAGATGAGAGTGGAATCTGACCCATCTATGCGTTACATATATGAAGCAATGCTTAAATCTATATATTTATATTCTCCATATGCTTATCCAGGAATAGGTTATATGGACCAAATAATATCTTGTAATGCAGAAAACATGAAAGAACATTATGATAAGTATTACATGCCAAATAATGCTTTTGCTTTGTTTGTTGGTGATATAGATATTGATGAAGCAGTATCATTATGTAATAAATACTTTGGTAATATAAGTAGAGGACCCGAAATAGTACGGAATAGAATACTAGACCCAGAGAATACTGGAATAACAAATAAAATAACTCATAAATCTGACCAATTAACTACTACTCAAATTAATATTTTTTATAAAATACCACACAGTAAAATACAAACAGTGAAACAATATTTAACAAATTCTATTGTTAGAAGAATACTAGCAGATGGAATGAGTTCTATATTGTATAAGAAATTAGTTGAAAAGGATAAAATACTACATACAATATCATCTGATATGGATGTTTCCCCATATGATTTTTCTTTACTATCAATAAATGCTGTATTACAAGATGGTCAAAATATTTATAATGTTGAAAAAGAAATTAATAAATTAATTAAGGAATTTACAAATAATACATTGACCAAAGAATTATTTGAGACTGAAAAGCAGAAATACATTGATAGTTTCGATTTGTTATTGGATAATCCAATAAAATTAAATGAACACATTATATTCAGTCTTTGTTATGGATATTCAATAGAAGAAATTAAAAATGTGAAGAATATATTGAATACTATTGCTTTTGAAGATGTACAAAATACTGCAAAAGATTTATTTGATGAAGATAAGAGAGTTCTTGTTATATATCAAATGCCAGAATCAAAAAATGAAAAAAAAGAAGTAAAACAACAAGAATCAATAAAAAAACAATCAATACAACAAAATAAAACATCCAATGTTACAAAACCAGAACAAAAATCTAAGCAGAATGGAAAAAAACAAGAGAAGCAACGATAAATTTAATATAAACAACATAAATTTATGAATAATGCAAAGAAAATAGGCTTCCTATCACTCGTTTCAATAGTAATTGGAAGCCAAATAGGATCTGGTGCTTTTGTTTTACCATCTTTATTAGCACCTTTTAAAACAGTAGGATTATTGGGATGGATAATATCAGTATCTGGAGCTATATCTCTAGCATTAATATTTGCTGAATTAGCTGCTCATTTGCCTAAAAATGGTGGTCCTCATGTTTATGTTGGAGCAGCTTTTGGTAGAACTGCATCGTTTTATACTGCATGGTTATATTGGATAATATCTTGGGCTAGTAGTTCTATACTATTGGTTACAACTGTTAATTACTTAGAAATTATTACAGGACACTTGTCTTCTATTACTAAAATAATCATAGAATCAACTGTAGTATTTATAATTACTTTTATTAATATATTGGGAGTTAAATTTGCTGGTATTATATCTACAATTCTTACTGCACTAAAAGTATTACCATTAATTATATTACCAGTGATTTTCTTAATGTTTTTTGATCCTTCGCATTTTAAGATATCATTAAATGAAGTATCTAATAGTAGTGACTTATTAACCACATTGTCTAAAACTGCTCTATTAACATTTTGGGGATTCATAGGAGTTGAGTGCGCTACTGCACCTGCTGAAAGTGTCAAGAATCCATCTAAGAACATTCCTAGAGCAATTACTATAGGTACTGCATGTGTTGCAACTATTTATATAATTAATACATTATCTGTAATTGGAGTTGTAGGATTTGAAGCTCTAGAAAAAACAAATGCTCCATATGCACTAGTAATGGGAAGTATATTTCCAAAATATAGTGATATAGCAATATCAGTTATGGCAATAATAGTATGTGTTGGAACACTACATGCTTGGACTTTGACTAGTGGACAAATAGCTTATGGAGCAGTTTCAGATGGTTTATTTCCTAAAATGTTTGGTAAACTAAATAAATCTGGAGCTCCAGTACTTGCGCTATTAATAACAGCATTTGGAATGATACCATTTTTCATTATCGAAGAAATGGATAGATGGAGGAGTGGTTTAGAAAAACTACTTGACATAATGGTTAGTATATTTGTATTCATATATATGTTGTGTAGTATAGCGTACATAATGCTAATAAAAAAATGGTATAAAGAAAAAAATAAGAGAATAAAGTCATATATCTTAGCACAATTTGCTATTACATTTTGTATATTTGTTTTATATCAAGATATATTGTCATCTTGCATAGTGTTAGCAATATTTATAGTGTTAGGTATTCCAGTATTTTGGAAAAATAGGCATAATATAAAATTAGAGAACTTCAATTCTGCAATTTAATTTATGATTGAATCATTTATAGCATTAAGATATTTAAAATCCAGTAAAGGAACTGGGTTTGCACGAGTAGTTACTTGGTTTTCATTCATAGGAATAGCATTAGGAGTAGCTACTTTAATAATAGTTACTTCAGTAATGAATGGTTTCAGAATAGAATTACTAGATAAAATAGTCGGGATGAATGGACACATAGAAGTATCTACATATGGTGATGTAGGAATACAAAATTATGAACAATTAAAAGATAATATAAAATCATCTGATGATAATATAAATTTAGTAATACCACAAGTAGAAAGACAAGTAGTACTAATGTCATCAAATAATGCTAGAGGAGCAATAGTACAAGGAATATCGCAGAAAGATTTGATTTTAAAGCAAATAATATCTGAAAATATAGAAGCTGGTAATGTAAATAATTTTGAAAAAAATAAAGTATTTATAGGAAAAAGATTATCTGAAATATTAAATGCTAAAGTAAACGATAAAATTACATTATTAATACCAGATGGTGTTGTAACTCCATTTGGTAAGGTTCCTAAAGAAGAGGAATTTGAGATATCTGGAATATTCAAAGTTGGTATGAATGAATATGATAAAAATATTATATTAATGCCATTAGAAACATCTCAAGATTTCTTTGATGTACCAAATAAAGTATCCAAAATTGAAATATTCTTGAATGATATTGATATAGTTACCAAAACTGCAAATAAGTTATCACCAATAGTGCCAAATAATTTACAAATATTAGATTGGCAACATGCAGATGCTAGTATATTTCATGCAGTAATGGTTGAAAAAAATGTTATGACATTAATACTAAGTATTATTGTATTAGTAGCAATGTTTAACATATTATCCTCATTAACAATGTTAAGTAGTAATAAGATTAGAGACATAGCAATATTAAGAACTATGGGAATGCAACGAAAATCAATTTTAAAAATATTTATATATATAGGATCAACAATAGGAATTCTTGGCACGATACTTGGTATAGGAACTGGAGTACTATTGTCTATAAATATAGATAAAATAAAAACAATATTAGATAAAGTATCTGGAATTAGTGTATTCAATGAAGAGATATATTTCTTATCACAATTACCATCTAAAATAGATTGGAATGAAGTAATATTTATTTGCATTTTTTCATTATTATTGTGCTTTTTTGCAACATTATATCCAGCATTTAAAGCATCGAAACTTAATCCTATAGATGCATTGCGATTTTAGAGTAATATATATACTGTTGTAGATATAATTTATTGTTATAAAAATATCAATTTTTATTTGATATACAGTGTATAAAATAGTAGTATTATATTAATCTGAACAATAAATGAATTTAATAATGGAGAATATTGTATGAATTTAAAATGGGGTAAAAAAGTAGAATGTCCAAAGTGTCATAAAATATTTTATGATATGGGAAAACAAGAATTAACCTGTCCTGGTAGTGATTGTCATTATCAATTCATTAGTAAAATAGATAAAGCACGTCTTAATAAGATTCATGATAATGAAGATGATATTGATTTAGAAAATGATAATGAACAAGAATTTGACGAAAATGATTCTGGTAATGATTTATCTGAAGAGAATGAAGAGACATTTACTAGTAATATGAAACGCATTGACAAGTTTATGAATGATGTTGAGGGGTAAATTAGTAGATATATATTATCCTTTGGATGGTATTTACAATGATAAATAATTATTAGTATTTTTGTGATTTATTAATGATATTGTAATCTATATGTTGCAATGTTATTATGTAATCAATTAGATATTGCAATTATTATAATCATGATATGGCGATGGCAATATAAAATTGATATTGTGTATTAGTGGTATTTATTTTTATATCCTCAAGTAAATAATAAAATATAACCTTGATTACCACTTTTGTATACATTTGGAATGTAAATCATATTTTATGTAAGCAAATTATATGATTTATTGTGTAGTTTAATAATTAATTATAAGTATTTTATAATGTAAATATTTAATGAGGATTATTTTTATGGTAGAGAATAAAACCAATATAAGTAAAAATGATATAGTATTGACCGGTGATAGGCCAACTGGATGTTTACATCTTGGACATTACATAGGTTCCCTGCAAAATAGAGTCATTTTACAGAATGAAATAAATGATAAGAATAGATGCTTTGTATTCATAGCAGATGTTCAGGGACTATCAGATAATTTTGATACTCCAGAAAAAATTAAGAAAAATGTAGTAGAAGTATGTAAAGATTATATATCAGTTGGTTTAGATCCAAGTAAATCGACAATATTTATACAATCTTTAATACCAGAATTATTTGAATTGACTGTTTATTATATGAATTTAATAACAGTATCTAGATTGGAAAGATGTCCAACAGTAAAAGCGGAATTACAAACTAAAAGTTTTTCTACTTCTATTCCTTCGGGATTTTTAAATTATCCAGTTAGTCAAGCAGCAGATATTACTGCATTCAAAGCAACTGCTATTCCAGTTGGGGAAGACCAGAACCCAGTATTAGAAATATGTAATGAGCTGGTAAATAGGTTTAATAATACATACAAAACAGATGTATTAAAAGAATGTAAACCAATATTAAGTAATGTTCCAAGATTAGTTGGAATAGATGGATTAGCAAAAGCAAGTAAATCACTTGGAAATGCAATAATGTTATCTGACTCTTCTGAAATAATAAAACAAAAAGTATTTAGTATGTATACCGATCCTAATCATATTAATATATCTGATCCTGGTAGAGTAGAAGGCAATGTAGTATTTACATATCTAGATGCTTTCCATGATAATAAAGAAGAAATAGAAGATTTAAAAGCTAAATATAGAAAAGGCGGACTTGGTGATGTTTATTTGAAAAATTTATTGTATAAAACACTTGATGGAAAACTAACACCAATAAGGGAAAGAAGATTGTCTTTGAAAGAAGATGATATTTATTCAGTATTATTGGATGGTTCAAAAATAGCTAGAGAAGTTGCTAAGAAAACGTTAAGTGAAGTTAGAGAAGCTATTGGTATTATTTATTAATAAGTTGCTGAATATAGTACAGAACTTTTAGAAATATCTGTGGTATTATATATTTGTATATGTTATACTACGGATTTATAATGTTTAAATGTATTATTTTAGTTCCTATCTTCTTATTTAGTGTTATGTATAACACAAATGTATGTTCAGAAAATACAGAGAATAATAATATAAATGACGCAGATGAAGATGATAATAATACAAAAGAACCTGAAAGCACGAATGAAGAAGTGAAAAGTAATAATAAGAAATTAAAGAATAAAGATAAAACAAAAAATTTGAAATGTAAAAATAAGAAGTGCAATAAAGATAATGTAGATATTATTATTTATAAACAAGAACAACTTCAAGAACTAAATATGTCATTATTGGAATTGAAACACTCAAAAACTAGCATTGATAGTAAAGAAGTTGATTCAATACTTGATAATATAAAAAATGCACATAATATTTTGGACAATATTACACATAAAAAATATAAGAAAAAAGAATTAGAAATGAGGGTAAAGGAATTTAATGACAATATGCAGAAAATTACAGATTTATATAAACAATTATTTTCTTTTCATAACAAAGACAATAATAACAAAATGAAATCTACTAATAATCACAATGCTAAATTAATAACATCACTTGATTGGAACAAAGATACTAGAAATAATAGTAATGTAATAACTAATCCTTTAGCAGTATCAGATGATGAATTGAATAATACAAAAACAGCAGAAGATATTATTAATTCAGAATGTATATTTATTGATTTAAGTAAACCTCTTACAAGGCAACATGTGGAGGAGTATTATGAGCACAAAGTTTACAATGAAACACCAGTACATGAAAATATTCCAATTGGGAAATCGTATGATAATGACAATATAAGCAATAAAATTAATAAAACTATTGAATAATAAGAGATGAATACCATATGATTTCTGAGTTATTTTATTTGATATTAGTTATTGTACTATTATTAGTTGGGTCATATTTTTCAGCATGTGAAACAGCCTTGACTGCTTATTCTAAACCAAAAATGTTTAGTATGGCTCAAGATGGAAATAAAAAAGCACAAATAATAATATCATTACAATCTGATATAAGTTTAGTATTGAGCACAATATTAACTTGTTATACTATATTAAATTCATTAATAGTATCATTATCTAATGTATTATGTATTAATGTATTTGGAGAATCAGCTGTATTTTATGGTCCAATAATAGTAAGTATATTCATTGTATTATTTGCTGAAGTATTACCAAAAATGCTAACTATAACTAATCCTGAAAAGATATTATTACCATCCGCTTATTTTATAAAGTATTTATACATGTTATTAAAACCGTTAAATAAAGTAATATCATTAATTGCTGGTAGCATAATAAAATTAATAAATGTAGATAATAAAAGCACTCAGGAGGCATATAAGGAATCACTAGATGAACTAAAAGGTGCAATAGACCTCCATACTGGAATCAATATTGAAACAACAAAGCAAGAAAAAGTAATGTTGAAAAGCATATTAGATTTGGGTTCTGTTCCAGTTAGTTCCATAATGATTCATAGAAATAATGTTACTACATTATGTATAGATGATGATATTAATAATATAGTTGAAAAGGTAATAAACTGTCCATTTACTAGAATACCATTATGGAGTGACAATCAAGATAACATAATAGGAATACTACATGTAAGAGATTTTCTAAAAGCTATACGGGAAGTTGGAATAGAAAATATTAAATTGTCCGATATCTCATTAAAACCATGTTTTATACCTGAAAATAAGGCACTATTGGATCAACTTCAATCATTTAAAAAACGTCATGAGCACTTTGCATTAGTAATAGATGAATATGGTAGTTTCCTAGGTATAGTAACATTAGAAGATATTATAGAGGAAATAGTAGGAGATATATCAGATGAACATGATGTAGTATCAACTAGTGGTGTTAGAAAGCAGGAAGATGGTTCTTATATAGTAAATGGGAGTATTAATATTAGAGATTTAAATAGAGAAATAGAATCCAATTTTAAAACTGAAAATGCTGCCACAATAGCAGGTCTTGTAATTAATGCAATAGAAGTAATTCCAGAAATAGGACAAGCATTTATCATTGCTGGATATAAATTTGAAATATTAAAAAAATATAGAAATCAAATAACATTATTAAAATTAACAAAACTGAATCATGTACATAAATAGTATGCTTTAAAACTTTAATCAGTATTGAATAGTAATTCTCAATATTTTGAAATATTACAAATATGATAACACTGTATTATATTTTCCTTTATTAATGTATAAATTTTATTGCTCTTTTAGGACAGCATTTTTCACATAATTTACAATGAGAACAATATTCTTTTTTGAATTCATAAGTGTTTCTGTCTATTATTGTAATAGCTTTTACTGGACATATTCTCATACACGTTTTACATCCTATGCATTTGCTATTATCTATAAATAATATGTTTTTACTTAATAATTCATTATCTATTGTGATGTGTTCTAAATTTTTAGTAACTATTTTCCTTGTGAATAATATATTTATTCCTAATACTAATGATTGAATAATATCTATTAATAAAAACTTTTTAAATAGATTTTTTATCATGATACTATATAGTACATTATTACTATTACATGTGTAGTATATCAAAGGTAAAGCATCGTTTTATTATTACGATGCTTTGCATATATATCAATTATTAATTTTTACATTATTGTGTTGTGGAATTTGTTTTATGGTTCCAGTATTAATACATTTAGTTCCAGGTCCAAATTGTAATACAGCACTTGATAATACATTATAATTATTGTTATATATTGTATGAGGTGTAATTTGCTGTAAATTATTAGATGTTACTTTTATATTTGCATTATTAACATCTAATTCTTTATAATCGCTGTAATCTATTACATGATTACTACCATTGAAAATGTATTTTAATGGTTTTCCATTTACCTTTATTGTTCTTACAAAAGAATTATTATCAAATACTACTTCATCAATGAAAGGTGTAGTAACTATTACTCCTTTGAAATTACTATTATCTCCTTTTACGAATAATGTAATATGCTTTTTATGTCCACTATCATATAAGACTACTGTTCCATCTTGATGTTGATACTGTGTTAAATCATTTATTGTGCCATGTAATCCAAATAAATCACAAACTGGTCTTCCTTGTATGAAAAAATATATATATTCATCTGGTTTCAAAGGTATATCTTGTTTTAGATTATGTACTGCTGATTTTTCATTATCATAATATACCTTTTTAACTGTATTAGGTAAATCAATATTTCCTTGAAACTCTCTATTATCTCCATAGAAATATACATCATTATCTGTAGTATCCAATATTATCTTTCTATTACCAATTAAGCCAGGATATATTTTATTTGTTTTCAGTGTTATGGAAGTTAATTGTAATTTGCCAGAATTGGCATCTTTAGTATCTTTTACATCGGAAAATAATTTACTTGCTAAGTCAATATCTATATAATTTCCAGAATAAGCTGGTTTATTATAATGCGCAAATCCATATTTACCATCAATTTTACATTCGTTCCATAGTGCTACATCATATTTTGCAAATTCATTAGCTGGATTAAGTCCTAATATGGCTTTATCATTTCTAATACTATCATTTTCGTTAGTATATAAATTATAAGATAGTGGAGACTCGGGATCTTTGAATAAGCACTGTGATGGTGCACTACCTTCTATTGTATTATCAGTTCTAGTTGCAGATGCATTCCATTTTATTGTTGAGAATAAACTAGTGGTTGTTTCAGTACTATTATGTGTTAAATTTGATTTTACACTAGTTGGGAAAGTAATATTTGCATTTTGATTTACTAATGTATTTAATTTACTGTCTGTAGTTGTATATCTATTTAATATTAACTGGCTTTGTGGTATTACTTCAATTGCAGTAGATTGATTTTTTATTTCACTATTTGGATAAAACAAAAATTTCATATTATAAGGTGAGTTAGTAGAAGATATTGGTGCCTTTGAACTACTTGTTGAACAATCAAGTTTAGCTTTAGGTCCAACTATAATATTTGTATTTCCATATCCAATCTGGGATGTTGCTGTCATGAAATCACCAGATGCACCAGTCATAGTACTTTGTACAGTTCCCAATAGTAAAATATCGAAATTAAATCCACTATCTAATGAAATAAGTGGTGTTTTGCCAGAACTGCTATCAGATGATAATGTAGATCCTTTTGGAATAACCAGTAATTTTAAAAAGTTTGTACCTGAAACCTGGTTTGTATGAGTAATTGTCGAATTCTTTTTTATTATTAAATTTATTTTTCCACTATAATAAGTTTTCCATGGTTCTGCATTCCAATTAGTATTTCCTTCTGTTATGGCGGTTTCATAATCAATAAAAGGAATGCCTTCATTATCAATTAGGTATTTTTTATTATTATCAGAACCATAGTATAACTTACCATAATTTGCATCTGTGACAGTGTTAGGTAGATATACATCACACTTACTCAAATCTTCTCCATTTGTTAAGATATCGCGAATTGGATCATATACTATTGTATTAGTTGTATATCCTTGGGTACAACATATCAATGTTGTAGATAATAGAACACATTTTAGTGTACTGTTCATAGTATTCATTTTCTTATAAGATAAAATCTACTATTATTTATAGTAATGACGAAATATTAAAATAACGTTAATATTTGTACAAACAATTATGAGTGTATTGAGAATATTATAATAACTTTAAATAATAACAATAACACTATTATAAAATTATTTATTAATTAATATAAATAGTTAATATTTTAATAAACAATTAAAAAAAATATAAAATTTCTCACGGATTTTCTATTTTATTTGTTTTCTTCGAAAATAGAAAGTAACACTGTATTATATGGTAGTTAAATTGTTATGAGCTTTTTTATTTATCTCCTATTTTTCATGTGAATATAGTATAATAGAATATATAAAGTATAGGATGTAATATGGAGGTAAAATGACAGAAGAAAGTAAATTATATAAGTTAACACCAACTATGGATTTTGTATGTATATTTGTTATATAATATAACAAAACAAATATATCTTATTTGTGATATGAATTTAATTTAGTTTTATATGGATACATAAGTATATATTCTATATTGTAAATTTTTTGTCAGTAGTAAAGTAAGATCTTCAATACTTATATTCAAACACTTTGCAATAGTATCTGAGCATATATTTTTTTCAATATATTGTGTTGCGAATTATTTGTAATAGCGATAGTTATTAATAAAAATTTACTATTATGAATTTCTATATTGATATTGTTCATGATATGCAAAACTATTCGTAATAGTGTGTTACATCATTGATCAGAAATTATATAAAAACTACTGTAAAAATATTAGTATCAAATGTAAAAATATTAGTATCAAACTATTGCTATTACTTATGTATAATTAGTTGTATTATGAATTTAATTATTATAATAATGCATATATACACTATATGCATTAAATACAAATATAGTATTAATAAGCACTAATATTAATCAAGAAAAATATATTATGTTAGTACTAATAAAAATATAAAACTCTACTTATAACATTTCAACATTATAAGTAGGAATTCGTGTTCATATTATATTATTTATTTTGTACAATCATATTATTTATTGCATTCCAACTTCTCATTATTATATTTCTTTTTTCTGCTAATAAATTATTTGCTATGAAATCATTTATATTTTTAAATGCATTAATAATATTTTCATTCGTATTATTTTTTAATGAAAAATTGTATTTTATTACACTGTTATACAACATTTCTTGCATATTATATAATTCTTCAATTGTATAAATTTTATTAATTACTTGATTATCATTGAAATACTTAAATATTGGATAGTCATTACCAATATTAGAAGGTATATTGTCTGCTTGGAAAATTGGTACATTTGAATTAAATATTTGATTATTTAATACATTAATATTATGATCACTGCAACTATTTACAATAGTATTACAGGCTTCACTTGCATGACAGGTATATAAACATAATACAGCGCACAATGTAATACTCAATGTTTTAAAATTGCCCATTACTACCCCAAATGTAAATCAGTTCTACTAACTAAATTATAACACATATTATATAAATAATCAAATATTATATGTTATATATCTTCACTAATTGTAAATAAGACTGGTAATAATTTCTTAACATACCAATAACTTATTAGTTCATTATTTATACTACTTAATGTATTACATGTACCCAAGTAAATATTTTCATCAAAGTTGTTAATGTAATTATGCCATTTACGTTGCGTATACCAATCCATATTTTTTTTCTGAATTTGAAAATATTCATTTGTATCCATTAATATTGTATAAGCTATATTGCATAAGACTGATTTAATATGACTATCATTATTATCATTAACTGTTTTTATTATTAATTGTATATTTATAACTAAATACAGTATTTAATAATGGTATTAAGCATATCTTACCTTCTTCACTACCGACACAAAGTTTACAATACAGAATTACTTATGTAATTCTGTGATGGATATTCCATGTAAAATTAAATTTATATCACAAATAAGATGTATTTATTTTGTTATATTATATAACAAATATACATACAAAATCCATTGTTGGTGTTAACTTATATAATTTACTTTCTTCTGTCATTTTACATCTATATTACATTCTATATTTTATATATTCTATTATACTATATATCTGCACAAGCAGTGAGGAAAATAACACACGCCATAACATTTTATATTTCCACAGTGCAATATTGAGTTAATAATAATAAAAATTCTTACAAAAATATACTAACTAGTACCGTTGTTAATACAGTAGCAATAAATCCACATACAAATGCAGTATTTATAGTTTTTGTTACATATGCTTGTTGTGGAGCTAACGATAACAATCCATTTGCTGTAATACCAATACAAGCAAAATTTCCAAAATTATTAATAGCATATATTACCTTAATAATACTATCACTTGATAAATTAGATTTTGCTAAATCGAAAAATGCAACAGTTTCATTTACTACCATTTTAGTGCCTAATACTTGTGAAATCTGCATAATTTCATTTCCTTTTATATCAAATAACCATGTTATTGGATACATTATTAATGCTACTATTCTCTGTAAACTCAATGGTTCATCATTTATTTCTGGAAATAATGATAATAAATAATTAATAAAGGAAACTAATGCTACCATTCCAATGAGAGCACATACTATACACCACCATGCAACAGCACTACTGCTTATACCATTTGATACTGCATCTATTAAATTTTTATAAGGTTTTTTAGTATTATTTACTAGTAAAATATCATTATTTAAATTATTTTCTTGCAAATCATCATTCTGACAAGGCATTAATATTTTGCACACTAGTATAGTAGATATCACATTTATTACATTTGATATTATTAGATGATTTAAAGCATTATGACACAAATTTTTTAGTACATCTGCATATATAGGCATAACAGATGCTGAACTAGTGGAAAATGCCAGAGATAATATTATCAGTGTGTCAAATTGTTTTAATGAACTCAATTTATCTTTTATTAATAATGGTGCTTCTATTTGCCCTAGGAATATCTTGGCAATTGAAACTGTTCCAATTGATTCTTTTATATTAAAGGTATATTTAAATATAGCTCCTAATATTTTAGACATAAATTGTATTATCTTAGTATAAGTTAATATTGCAGATATTGCTCCTACCAATATAATTGTTGGTAATGCTTGAAATGCAAATATAAATGCGCTATTACCAGGTTTTATTTCAAATGGTACTTCTCCACCACCTAAATATCCAAATACAAACTTAGTACCTTCAAGTGTTGCATCTCTAATTTTAAATATAAAATTTGATATAGCACTAATTATATCTATTGCAGTTTGACTCTTTAATAATAAAAATGTCATGAATACTTGCAGTAGTATTCCAAATAATATATATTTGTAATTATTTTTTATATCATCAAAATACTTCTGCTTACTTTCAGATTTTTTCATTCCAATATAAAATACTAAGAATATACATAATACATATCCTATAAGATTTCTAATCATTTATGTATTTAATAAAAATTAATATTCTTGGGTTACTTTAACATATTATGGAAATGGAATGCAAATATGAGATATAGTACAGTAATATATTTTGTAATAGAACTATATGATATTACAATAATTACACAACAGATAATAAATAAACCGTTATCTACAATATTTAGTATTATTACTTTTAAATAAATTATACAATATCAAACAAATTGCACTACAAGTAATAGCCATATCTGCAATATTAAATACTGGCCAATGCCAATCTTTATAATATATATCTATGAAATCTATTACTGCTCCATGAATTATACGATCCAATAAATTAGCAATAGC
Source organism: Alphaproteobacteria bacterium (assembly GCA_017475965.1). Classification (GTDB taxonomy): domain Bacteria; phylum Pseudomonadota; class Alphaproteobacteria; order RUG11792; family RUG11792; genus RUG11792. The sequence goes on from JAFVEL010000015.1 coordinate 24,865, forward strand.
ACCACCAATTAGTACAGATAGTAGTATTCTTTCAATATTATTTTTTAATTTAAAAAATGCGCATAATAATATTATGATTAACAATAATGATAATGCAATAAGACAATAAGTGCCATAAGCAGTATTTGGAGATAATAATCCAAAACTAGTTCCATAATTAAATGTCAATACTAAATTAAAGCCAGTAAATACTTTGATACTCGAATTAATATTTAAATTTGACAATACAACCCATTTACTAGCTTGATCTATAATGATAGTTAATAAACACAACAATACACAAAATATTATATTCTTTTTATTGTACATTTGTATAACAAATTATATTTTGCTTTAAATTACATTTAATTATAACATATTAACGTATTAATGGTTAATTAACACCACAATTGCATGTACAATTAGCACATGGCATATGGTTTTTATTTGTTACAATAAATCCAGAACCAAAACCATTGTCAAATAAATCTATATTAACTCCATTTAATAACAGTTCAATATTTGGATCGAAATAAATATTTATACCATCTACTGCTATTTTCGATTGATTATCACTTTGTTCTTCATTAACATATCCCAATGTGTAATCAATACCAGAACATCCTCCACTTATTACAGAAATACTTATTCCAATACTATTGTGTTCTTTTATTAATTCTTTAATTTTATCAGATGCTTCTTTAGTAATATTAATAGGTGATAACGATTTACTTTGTTTTTCTCTATAATTATTAACTGCAGCTTCTATACATTCTTTTGCTAATACTGAACAGTGTCTCTTTAGTTCAGATAATTCTAGTGAATTAGCAACATCTTCGTTTCTAATGGATAATGCTTGTTCTATTGTCATTCCTTTTAGTAATTCTGATACCATTTCCATAGATGCTATTGCTGAAACACATCCGAATACTTTGTATTTTACATCTAATATTTTATTATCATTACCAAAAAACAATTGTACTTTCATTACATCTCCACATAATGGAGAACCAACTATTCCAGTACCTACATTGGATAGATTTTCATCAAAACCGCCAACGTTTTTTAAATTTTCATAATACTTAATTGTATTATCACTATATTTATATTTACCAGTTGCTGGTTGATTGTTTAAATTCTGTTTATTATCCATGTCTGTATATACCTCTTTCAAATCTTTTATTAATATCTATTCCTGCTTTTATCATATCCCAAACTGCACTTATTGATCTCAATTTTAATGTAGCTTTTGTTAAATCTTCAATTGCTACATTAATATCTTCTTCAGTAGTATGCCTACCAATTGCAATTCTAAGTGAGGATTGTGCTATATCGGGAGCTATTCCCATAGCATCTAATACATGAGATATAGTTAATTTATTGGACGTACAAGCAGAACCAGATGATATAGCGATTCTACTTGATTCCATCATTAATGATTCACCTTCACATCCTCTGAAACTAACATTTATAATACCAGGATAATTAGATGTTTGTGATCCATTAATATATATTTCTTCTAAATTATTTTTTATTTTACTAATAAATATTTCTCTTAATGTATTAATACGTTTTAACTCTTCATCTATACATACATGAGATAATTTAGAAGCCTCAGCAAAGCCAACACACAATGGTACAGGAATAGTACCAGCCCTAATACCAAACTCAATGTCTGGATTTGCTCTAGGTACTCTTATGTACTTCTGATTTGTTCGTTTACAATATAATATACCAATACCTTTCGGACCATATATCTTATGACCAGATGCACTCATGAAATCAATATCTAAATCCTTAATATTCAAATGTATTTTCCCATATGCTTGAGTAGCATCAACGTGTATTAGACAGTCATATTTATGACATATTTCAGTTATTGTTTTTACATCCTGTAATGTTCCAGTTTCATTATTTACTAAGCATATGGATACTAGTCCTTTATTTGCTTGTAATTTTTCTTCTAAATCATTAATATCTAATATTCCTTCATGATTTACTTTCAAATACTGTACTTGTTGTTTCAATACTTGCAATCTATCAGCAATACTTATTATAGATGCATGTTGCGTCTTTGCAGTAAAAAAACATTGTTTTAACTTTTCTATAGTTCTCAATATTGCTATATTACTTGACTCAGTTGCTCCACTAGTGAATATTATTTCATTAGCATCTACGTTTATATCATTAGCTATTTGTTGTCTGGCATTACTAAGTGCATCTAATGCTTCAGCTCCGTAATAATGTAAGGAATTAATATTACCATATACATTATTAAAATATGGTAACATTGCATCTAATACTTTTTTGTCACATGGAGTTGTGGCTGCGTAATCTAAATATATTGGTTTATTATGCATTGCTTTAATATAATAAATTACCTATTCCAATTATATTAAATATATATTAAATTAACAACGCTCTTAATATTTTTTTGTGCAATATAGGAATGAATGAAATCTTTCAGTAAATAGTATTAAAATAAAAATATGTAATGTAGAAATTCCATAATAAAGTTATAAGATTTCAACTACATTTACATATCTAATATAAAATTATTTGTACTTATTGTAAATTAATTTTAATTTACCTATTTCTAGTTCTTTCAAACCTGATTTCTCAGAGCAATTTACTGTTTGTGTATCCACTACATTTATCACCATTTCATTGAACGATTCATTATCTCCTTTGATTATTATTTTACCTGGATGTTCATTATCAACACTGGTAATAGAGAATGTATTATTTTGCCAATTATTATCTGTAATGTTCAATTCTATTGCATCAGTATTTTGTTTTACATCTTCAGTTTGATTATCAACTTCTGGTATATTAATCTGTTTTCCATCAATATAAAATGGAATATCATTATTAAATATGAGATTTTCAGTTTTAAAATTAACACTCGTTTGTATTCTAGTAGCTGTTTCAGGAATTGTAATTTTTCCGTAATATCCAGTACTATTTCCTAATAATATTATCTCTGTCGCATTGGGATTTATTACTATATTTTTACTGCCAATTATATTTGCTTTTATTGTACTAGGGAAATTATTTAATAAACCTGTTCCATCTATAAAACAATCTTCTATTGTATCTATATTCCAAGTCGTTCCAGTAACATTATATTTACCAATGTTTTTTATAGTATCTCTATTATCATTTTCTGGTAATGCAATATCGCTCAATTTTATACTGGTATTTTCATCAATTAACTTGTTATTAGTTTCATCACCATAATAGAATTCTATTTCAGAATTTTTTATTAATGTTTGTAATATATTATTATTATTATTTGTGACTGTACTTTTACTAACACCAGTGTTTACTTTTACAGCAGAAGTTTCATCATTGAAATAAACTTTTCTAATATTAGGTGATAGCGAAACTACTCCAGTATATGAGCTATTATTTCCAGAAAAAGTTATATGACTATTTTCTTTATTCGAATAAATTGTTATTGGTTTATTACCAGATAAATTTGCTTTTATTTCATAATTTAAAATATCAATCGGAATATTATTTACAAGTCCAATTTTATTACTTCCATGTGGTTTATATGTATCACCATCTTTGAAACATTCTTCAAATATATTAATATTATTTTCATCTTCATCAGTATAATCATATAAATTCCAAGTAACATTATCCAAATTATACCTATTAATTTGATCTATTGGACATCTATAATCTTCAAATATTCCTTCATCATCATAATTAAAGAATTCATAAAATAAATCTGAATTAGTTTTTGTGTACGTTTTATCTTTAACTTTAATTTCTGATATATCTCTTCCAAACCGTCCTGATTGACATTCTAAAACACCATCTCTTAAAATAGTGGATTTAAAACCTTTTGTGCTGAGAATACCACTTACTGTTGATTGTTTGAACACAATTGTTGTAATTCCAGGCATACAACATATATTACCAGTGTATTTTATTGGAATACATCCATGCATAGTACAAGTATTACTATTAGGATACATATTATAGTAATTTATTACTATATCTTTATTTCCTATTAATCCAGGATATATCTCATTTGGAATATTATTTAATAAACCAGTTCTATGCTCATTGTTTACATAATATGTTTTACCGTTTGTAAATAATTCTTCTAATGTATCTGTATTAATATATTTATCATAATTAGTTGCATTATTCACAAATTCTCTAAAACTATATTTACCACTTTCTACCATGCAATTATTTGATAGTTGTATATCGTATTTCAAAAATTTATTTGTTGGATTCAAACTAAACACTTTTCTACCTTCTTGATCAGTTGACAATAATATTGTAGATGAATCCTCAAAGAAATAATCATTATTACAAGTATGTTCTATAACGGAATAATTCTGTTGCTCTTTTTTCCAATAAAGGTTAGGAAAATAATTATTTTTTATAAATTGCATATTATTATTATTAATATTTTCCATTGTGTAACTATTTTGCAAATGTATTGGATATACAATATTGGCATTTGGTGATATTATTCCTTTTATTTGGTTGTATGAATCTGTGTTTTGTTCTACATATCTATTTAGATATAGAGTACAGTATTGATTTATTAAGTTTGTCTCTTGCCAAACATTTTGTAATACACTATTTGCATTTAATGTGCATCCTGGATACAGTACAATACTACTATTTGTATTATTTAAGTAAAACATTGTGTCATGATTTATATTATTTAAAGATACTGTTGCTTTTGGACCAATGAAAACATTACAATTTTGTTGATCAGAATAAAAAAATGAATTTATGTACGTATAGTTATGTTTATTGGTTAAAGTTCCCAAAATAAATAAATTAACATTATTATTACCGGCACCAACATAAAATGTAACATCATTTTGAATAACTGTAACATCTCTAGGAATAATTATATTAGTATTTGATGGAAGAACAATAGACAAAAAACTACCTTGTTTAATATTTTTTACATCGTTTACATAATAGGTGTTATTATCATTATCATTCAGTGTTTGAACTACTAAATTTCCTCCTTGTAATATGTTTTGTAATAATGTGTTATGTGCCCTTACTTCATTAATCTCAGTTTGTAAATCATAACACTTATATCCATTAAAAGTAGGATAGATTCTTTCTCCTTCACTATTGATCATATATATAGATCCATTACTACTATCTATTTCTTTATATTTTGATAAATTACTTCTACTAAAATCAGAAATTGTTAGTTCTTCTTCATTATATTTGATAAATTCGCTTGAGTAACTATAATTGTTACACAAGATAGCAATTGGTAGAAATACAATATTGAATAGTTTAGACATAATATTTCTTAACTTAAAAAATTAAAACTTCCTATTATATAAACTATCACATAAGTATTAAATAACAGTAAATATCATATTTTTTCAATTAAGAGAAAAATGTTAAAAATTTCTTAATTTGTGTATTGTAGTACGAAATTATTTATAGTAGAATGAAATTGATTGGTTTAAAATAAAACGTACTATATGTTAAACCACTCAAATAATGAAGTATTAGACACAAATAACTTAAGTAGTAATATAAATCAAAATAATCCTAATGAAACACCTCACATGAGCACTATCCCCCAAAAAAAATATCATAATGAACCAATACCAAGAACAGTTTGGCAAATAGGTATTATGATGTTTCTAATGAACCTATCACATGTAATTGCTTATAGTTTTTCTGGATTGTATTTAAAACATATTTTAGGAACAGCAACTTTTAGTATAGCAATACTTGAAGGATTATGTGAAACAGTATCTTATTTAATGAAACTATTATCAGGAGTAATAAGTGACTGGTTTAAAAAGAGAAAAGCATTAATGATAGTTGGATACTTATTCTCAGTAGTAAGTAAACTATTATTAGCATTTTCTAACACATTTCAAATAGTATTACTTGCTAGAATAATGGAAAGATTTGGAAATGGAATGCAGGCATCACCTAGGGATGCTATGGTAGCAGATGTTGCACCTAAACATCGTATAGGAGCGTCCTATGGTCTTAAACGATCACTAGCATATGCTGGTTCGTTTTTAGGTGGTTTTGTAGGAATAATATCTATGAAACTCACTAATAATGATTACAGCACAGTGTTTCTAATAGCTTCTATTCCAGCATTTATAGCATTCGCTATATTGATTTTCTTCTTAAAAGAACCTAAAAGACAACAAAATATAGCAGAACAAACTAATAATACAGTAATAGAAGAACAACATCAAGAAGTACAACAAAAACCAAAACAAAAATTCTCATTAAAAAGTTTAAAGAATTTAGGCACTGCATTTTGGGCAGTAATAATAGTAAATATGGTGTTTATGCTTTCCAGGATGAACGAGCAATTCCTAATTTTGAGAGTCAATGAGGGATTCGTAAAAGACCCAGCATTAGCTCCAACAGTAATGATAGTAATGAATTTTGGAGCAATATTAGCATCATATCCATGTGGAGTATTGGGTGATAAGCTAAACAGACAAAAGATGATGTTTGTATCAGTTATCTTATTGATATTATCTGATTTAGTTATGTTTGGAGCATCACGTAAACTTACTATGTATTCTGGTATATGTTTATGGGGTATGCAATTAGGAGCAAGTCAAAACGTATTCTATTCATTGATAGCTGAGCATGTTCCATATAATTTGAGAGGAAGTGGATTAGGAATATACTGGTTCGTGAATGCACTAATGGCATTTTGTGCAGATACAACAGCTGGAAAAATAGCAGAAATATTCGGATTAAAATATACATTCTTGTATAGTGGAATATTTGGTATATTATCATTAGTTACTTTAATGTTTATCATGAAACATATTAGCAAACCTAAAATAAGTGATCAATAATATTGAAGAAATAAAAAATAATATAAACTATTGGTATGATAATAATGTAGTACCAGACTTAAATTTAGTAGACACAGTATTGAATTTTATAAAGTCTGGTGCTATAAGACCAGTACAATTTTCAAATAATAAATATGTAGTTAATACATGGGTAAAAAAGGCTATATTGTTAGCATTTAAGTATTATCCATGTAGAGAACAATATAATAATTCATATGATAAATTAGGATTATTGGAGTATAATTACAATAGTCCTACATACAGAAAAGTTCCGGGCGCATTAATTAGAGACTATGTGTACATAGGACAAAATGCAATAATAATGCCAAGTTATATTAATATAGGAGCATATATTGGCAGTAATACAATGATTGACATAAATGCCACTATAGGTTCATGTGCTCAAATAGGCAATAATTGTCATATAGCAGCAAATGCATGCATAGGTGGAGTATTAGAACCAGTAGTAGCCATGCCAGTAGTAATAGAAAATAATTGCTTCATAGGAGCCAATAGTGCTATATTAGAAGGAGTTGTAGTAGAGCATAATTCAATAATATCAGCTGGCGTTACTATAACATCTTCAACTAAAATAATAGATAGAGAAACTGGAGAAACATACAAGAATTTAATTCCTAGTAAATCAGTAGTAGTACCAGGTAGTTATCAATCCAAAAATGGTCTAAATATCAATTGTGCAATAATAATTAAGAAAAATGAGAATATTAATAAATTAAACATAAACCAAGATTTGAGAAATTAATATTAATTAAAATTTTCTTATGGGCTTTTTTATCTTTTACCATTTTGAAATTATTATACTGTATTAGCCAAATGGATTGATTGGCATAATTATTAATTTCTAATAATATAGAATTAGTATATATACTATAATTATACATTATTTTCATAATATTTTTTCGTTATTCATTAAATGTTGTTTTCTGAACTAAAAGTAGATAATAAAGTAATAAAAAAATTTTTTATGTACAGAACCTATTAGTATTGCAGCAATTGGAAGTATTAGTAATATTAATGACTAGTTATTTTCTGTTTTGAGAATGAAAGAATGTTACTAAATAATTATTTTTTTATATTTCGCAATTATTATATAGCTCTACATAATAACCATTAGATATATACATGTTTTTAAATTATTTATTGTTTTATAATAATACGTGTTAAGTTCTGTTTATTATCTTTACTATATATTGCAGTGTTATTTTGTATAATATTTTTGTTATATAACTATTTATCAATTTAGATATTAATTTCACTCCATAGATATTCTTTCTTGCAATTGTTTTATAGCCATTATTAATTCTTCTGATCTAGGAGGACACCCATATAAATATACATCGACTGGTATTATATTGTGCACTCCTTTCACAACAGTATCAGATTCATAATATATACCTCCTGATATTGCACAATTACCCATAGCAATTACAAATTTAGGATATAACATTTGATCATATAGATTTTTTATTTGAGTAGCCATTTTTTTTGTTACTGTTCCAGATATTATCATTAAATCAGAATGTCTAGGACTTGATCTAAATAAACAACCGAATTGGTCTGCATCAAATCTACTAGCTGCAGTATGCATCATTTCAATTGCACAACAAGATAATCCACAAGCTAGTGGCCACAATGACTCTTTTGAAGCCCATTTCGAAATAGATTCTAATGTTGATAATAATACGTTTTTCATTTTTTTAAAGTAATATATTTATTATAATATAATATACGATATATGATTTTTATGTAATATTGAAGTTCTTATATAATAACTGTTATTTGACATGTTTACAATTATATTGTTATGAAATTGTATTCATCACAGTGTATATTAATTAAAAATTAATAATTTTAAGATAAAATCTATATAGTTAATATAAATAAGATAGGTTTTTATGTTTAAAGAACTATTATATGGAATTCTACTGGTTTCAATATATTCCAGTCTAACATATGCTGCTGCAAATCCTGAGGTAAATAATAATCAAAATGTTAGCAATGTATCAGAAGAAAAATTAATAAATAATATTACACCAATATCTTCAGAAACTAATATAGATAATGTTGCACCAAATGCAGCAACAGTAACCCAAGCAAATATTAGTACTCATGTATCAAGAAAAATTACTACTCCAAAATATGATACTAATAATATAAAGTCAATGTTGCAATCTATATTGGAAACAATTACAGAACAAGACAATGAACGTAAAGAGCAACAAAATAAAATTGAGGAGAAAGTTGATAAAGCTATAAACGCACTTCAGACTGCTGGAATGCAAGTACTAAAACATTCAGATGGTACCTCAGAAATTATTACAAAAAATAATCAATTACTTGCTCGTAAGGATATACAAGAAATAGCACAAGCTCAAACAAGTGTGCAAGATAATATTATTTATGCCACCACTAGATAGCATTATTTTTTTGTTATAGTAGGAGACCAAGCTGGATTAGATGCATCACCATTTGTTTTTATAATACGGTTGTATCTTCCAGTTAGGTCCATTAGGACTATTTGCGGATTCTCATATGCACTTGATTGATATGTGTATATTATATATCTTCCATTTGAAGACCACACAGGAGATTCAACCAAATAGCCACTAGCTATTGATCTTTCACCACTACCATCTGGTTTTACTACTCCTATATAAAATGTATTACCTATTTGTTTAGTAAAAGTTATTAAATCTCCTCTTGGAGACCATACTGGTTGTGAATATTTGCCTTCTCCTTGACTTATTTTATGTTGATCTGAACCATCTACATTCATAACATATAACTCCTCTGTACCAGCCCTATTCGATGTAAATACTATAGATTTACCATCTGGAGAATAGCATGGAGAAGTATCAATATTTTTATGTTGAGTTAATTGTATTAATTTATTATCAGTCATATTATACTTATATATTGCTGAAGTGCCATTTATAATAACTGCAAATACTACACTTTGACCATCTGGTGAAAACCTAGGAGCGTAAGTCATTGATATTGGCTTATTATTATTTTTCTTTATCCATTCTTTCATAATACTATCTTCTAGTAATCTTTTCCTGGAATTATTTCCATTCTTTATATATACATGTGCAGATTTACCAAATACGCTACTTGTCCCATTACTATATGCTATGTATGCAATGCTTTTCCCATCTGGTGAAAATCTAGGACTGAGAACCAATTCATAGCCATTAGTTATTGATTTTGCATTAGCACCGTCTTGATCCATTATCATTAGTTGTGTATTTCTATGAGATTGCTTTTTTCCTGAAGATTTTTGAACTGTATTAACATATACTATTTTAGTATTAAAATATCCTACTTCATTAGTTATTCTTTCATATACGTAATCTGATATAGTGTGTGCAGCTTCTCTTATGTTAGATGTATTAATATTTACTTCTTTATTTTTAAATAGTTCTTTACCGGTAATTACATCTACTAAAGTAAAAATTACTTGATTATTATTTACTTTCCCATATAATAAGAAACGTGCTCCTTTTTCTTTCCAGTTACTTAAATCTATAGTATTAATATCATCACTAGATATGCTGACAAACAAAAATGATAAGTTCAAATCCTTTCGTATAATATCACTTATTTTTTGTCCATTGTTGCCTTTAAAATCACTAATACCAATTGGTTCGGGTTTTACTTCACCTTGTTTTATTTCTATTTTGAGAGCATTAGAATTATTTATCATAAATGCGCAAATAATAGAAAATAATATTTTTTTATAAAACATTTTTATTAACAATAAGTCATATTATTCTATTTCATTATACATCATTTGACAATTCTACACTGCAATTTTGTTGAATCATATAACTTAGGATCAATAAATTTTTATATTATTAACTATTATTTAATAATTACTGGATACACTAATAATAGTTAAGTATTTATTTTTAGTAAGATTTTATGTCAAAAATACATTTTATAGCTATTGCATGTGCATTAGTTTTAGTAAGTAGTAATATAAATATTGTAGATGCTACTACCGTATCACAAAGTCCTAATAATACGAAGATTGTAAATAACAATAGTGTTTCAAGGGCTACAATTAGCAGTAATACTTCTACCAACACTAGTATGTTGCAAAATCCTAATATCAGTAAACGAAGTAAAATGATTAGTTACAGTGATAATATTAGAAATAGAAATGTTAAATTATTTAATAATAAACAATTAGCTTCAAGAAATACATCACCAGCTATAAATAGTGCTCCACAAACTCCTATTAGAAATATACAGCAGAATAATCCAGTTGTATTGAAAAAAATAACAACAAGTAATACATCGCAAACTATAAATAATGTTCCACAAAATATAAAGAGAATTCCACAGTATAATAATCCTCAAGTAGTGCAGCCACAAAATATAGCTTATGCAAATAATGTTCGTCCAATTCCAAATGGAGGTACACAATATAATCCTAAATTGAATCCACAACAAGTTGTTCAAGGAAACACAGCTTACGTAAATAATATTCCACAAGTACAAAATGGCAATGCACAATATAATACTCAAGTTATACCAAATAATTTAAACAAAACACCAGTGAAAGCAACTGTAAAAAATGGTTCAGTACATAGAAAACACAGTAATAAACACTATTTACAACCTACAGTCAGCAGTCAAGCTAAAGCAAATAATTTAAACATAATCAAAAAAACTAAACAATAATATGGCTGTTAACAACATTAAAATACAAAATAATAAAACAACAACCTTGAGTAATGAAATAAAAAATCTCAAAGTAATTATTATAAATATTAATGCAAATAATTTATCTAATGCAGCACAAAATCATTTACTAGAAATGTTAACTAATACTAATAAGTTACCATTAAAACTAAATATGAGAGGATTTTCACAGATATGCATGAAGATAATATTTGCATTACAACATTTCATGTATGAAATCAATAATACAGTAAATAATGAGCAATATACATCAGTATATCAGTCAATTTCAAAACAATTATTACGTATTTGTATTGGATATATTCATTTAATATTGTCTAATAATAAAATAGATTTCAATAAACAATATATAGAACATTATAATTATAATCATAATAAAAATTATATAAAGCAAGAACTAATAGTTAATTTAAAATCTGTTACAAAATTAATACATTCTGCTCAAAAAAATGCATTACCAGATATTAATAAAACAAATTTGAATAATTTATTGAAAACAATGAAAAATTTCGAGCATGGAATTTTAAACGATAGATTACCTGAAGTTGTTAAATATGGTTTTAGTGTTGGTAGTATGATAAAACAATTATTACTTGATAATAGTATAAATACAGGGCAAATAAATCAAATTGCTAATAAATATTTAAAAACATTATTTGAATTTTTCAGTTTACAGTAAAAATACTGAATCCCACCATGTGGGATAATAGTTTCTATAATTGTCCTGTATATTATTTATAAATTAATATTTACTTTTATTTTATAAATATCAAATTATTTTATATATCAAATATACATTGTTATTTACAACAATTTAGAGTATATTTATTATAATAGTATAATAATACTACTTATTATTTACAAAGAATAAAACCACTATTAATGTTAAACCTTTTAATTATCAATAATTAATATAATACTACTTTTTTTACATAAGCAGAACTAATTACATTGCTATTTTATAAAACCACAAATTATTATATCTGCACAATTTGCATTATCCAGATAGTAAACTCCATAATGAATCTATTTAATAGATAAATTTATTCTAATAAAAATTAACAAATTGAATTAATTTACCATTAAATAAATAATGTATTAATTGACTTTGTATAAGCATTGTACTAATACTTTTTCATTCATATTTCCTTCACCTTTTCTTAACTTTTCCATCCTATACTGTCACTAGATAACGTTATTTTAGATTTACAAACATGATAAAAAAGATTTTATTATGTACAGTGATGTTGAGTATCGCATCTATTGGAAGTATTAGTAATACTAACGCTA
>JAFVEL010000016.1 GCA_017475965.1 Alphaproteobacteria bacterium
GTGCTGCATATGTTATAGATCTACTATCTAAATCACCAGTATCAATACACTGTAATTCAACATTTACAATAGTACCAGTATCAGTAATAGCTTCTATATCTAATCTACTAGCTTTACTATTTGGATCTTCCTTTTGTGTTTCTGTATTTAATATAGTGACATCCTCTATAAAAGGATTACCATTAAGGATAGCATTCAATAAAGAGATTAAACTCTTTTTACTATCATCTTGACCAAAGATTCTTTTGAATACAAAATCCATTGTTGGTGTTAACTTATATAATTTACTGTCTTCTGTCATTTTACCTCCATATTACATTCTATACTTTATATATTCTATTATACTATGTCTAGACAAGAGTGGAGAAAAATAAAAAAGCCCACCAAATATGGTTGCCAACATAAAATTATCCAATTTAGAATATAATTCTACACCTAAGTACATTCATTAATAATTACAATGTGTATGTACTAGTGATACGAATACCAGCATTAAGTACAATCAAATTAAATGGATTATTTTTCATTAAAGTCATTTTGCCTCCAAATAATTGCAGACCAAAAGCGAATTTACCGAAGCTATATTCACATCCTAAAAGTCCTCTACAAAAAAATTTATTAAAAATCTTTTCTTTTGTGTCAGATGATAATCCAAAATCTTGTAACAATGTATTTACTGCATCTGAATCTCCAGCTTTTACCCAATTTATTAATTTGTTACTATTTGCAGTTAATTTATCAATATTATTTAGTTTATACCTAGCATAACCAAATTCAACTCCTCCTATTAGTGCAAAGTTTTGTGTTATATTAATTCCACTTAGTAATTGCAATCCAAGCTCACATGAACGGCTTAGAGATAAACCATCATTAGTATTTGCAGAAGATTTGTTATCTTTATCTGATGCATAAACTGTATTATTCAATACTGGTAAATTGCCAAATGCTCCAGTTCTAACAAATAATCTATTGAATATGTTAAATTGACGAAATGCTACTAAACCAAGCTCAATACCTTGCTTTGAGACATCATAAAACCATTTAGAATTCTGATTAAGTGTTAGAGCAGCATCTTCAACGAAGTTATCAGATAATCCCAAATCTTTGTGCTTTACTGTATTAATATAACAACTTGTAATTTTATTATTCGTTTCATCATATTCTATTACATTATCTTTTGAATCAATTATTTCCTTATAATAACTACTAGTATTTTTATCTGATATAATATCTTTCAAAAAAGAATATGTAATTGGATCTGTATCATTCAGTTGCGATAAACTGAGATGTGTTGGATTACCATCAGTATCCATTTTATACAAAAATACAAAATCATGTGGTGTAATATAATAAGTAGTTCCATCTTTGTTTAAAGTTAAATAATTAGCAGTTTTTGTTGCATCAGTTGAATTATTATCGAACACGTGTGTGTTTGGATTTTCTTCTAATGTTATATTATTTTCACTTAATACATTTTTGTTGACTGGTATTATACGATTTATATATTCACCATTATTGTCTTTAAAGTTACCATTATATTTCCAAGTGTTATCTTCAATCAATGTGAGCATTGTAGGATTATTACTTTTAAATTCTTTGCGTTTAATTTTCAATGTAGTTTTTTGACTTGATAGTTTCTTTGGATCAGTAGCTCCAGCAATTTTACTTGGATCATTGCCATCAGCAGAATAGCAATCTATTGTTACATACTTTCCTTTATCTATCATTTCAGTATCTGAAGTATTTGGCACTTCAAACTTCTTTTGTGTTGCAGCTATTGCAGATTTTAGTTTGTTCAATAATGCTGCATACAATTTATCTTCACCATTACAATAAACTGTATTTTGCACAAATCCTACTGATATTCCTACTCCGTATCCAGCAAAAATATTGGTAATAAGTATATTTGAACTAATTAACGCAATTATTGTTAGTAAAGAAATCTTGTTAATCATGAAAATTTTCTCCCTTATATTCTATTGCTCATGAACATTTATAATTTATCACACCAGTTAATGTCATGTTAAATTAAAAAAGAGCACATAGGAAAATCTTTATTTTTTAATAATTTACGTTTTATTATACAGTTATTTATCATATATTTATATGTTGTTTTATCACTTATATATAATTATATACCAAAAATTTTTTATTTATATTGTTTACTAATACTGTATATTATGTTATAATGATAATATGGATTATGAGTATATTTTTGCACATCTAACAATAATATTAACACTGGCAGCTGCCTCTGGTATTTTCATGGGTAAGCTAAAGCAACCTATAATGATAGGGTACATAATAGCTGGTGTTTTGATAGGACCAGGATGTTTTGGTTTAGTAGCATCTCAAGAGCAGGTACACTTCTACTCTGAGCTTGGAATACTATTGTTATTGTTTATAATCGGAATGGAACTTAATATAAAGTCGTTCCTAAAAATGTGGAAAATACCTACTCTGTTTACAATAATACAGGTGGTAGGTAGTGCAGTATTTGCTATTGTACTTTCTACTATATTTGGCTTTTCAGTCTATGTATCACTACTAACTGCATTCTTTACTTGTTTGTCCTCAACTGCAGCAATAGTAAAAGTTTTAGAATACTTAGGAGAATTAAAAACTGATGTTGGACATATAGCAATTGGTATATTAGTATCCCAAGACATAGCTGTTGTTCCTATGATGCTAATAATAAAAGAATGTGGCAAACCATTAGGTTTATCAATTGTATTAGAACTAGTATTTGCTATTGGATTAGTAGTATTTATGCTTAGATACTTGGGAAGAAAAGAACAAATAATAATTCCAACAAATCATTTATTACCAAATCAAGAATTAATTCCAGTAGTTACTTTGGCATCGGTATTCATAGCTGCATCATTAGTAACGTTGTGTGGATTATCTGAGGCATATGGTGCTTTCTTAGCAGGATTATTTATTGGTAATACACAAGCGAGACAAAGCGTATTGAATAGTATAAAACCAATACAAAACGTTTTACTAATGGTGTTCTTCCTATCTGTTGGATTAATGTTTGATTTGAGATTCTTGTTTCAAAATTGGTTTATAGTATTAATATCATTAATACTAGTCACAGTATGGAAAATATTCTTTAATTCATTAGTATTAAAAATATTAAAAATAGAATTGGCAAAAGCTACTTCAATAGGTATTATATTAGCTCAACTTGGAGAATTCTCATTAGTATTAGCAACAGTAGCAACACAATCTGGTATTATTGGTACATATGGACAAAAACTAATAATTTGTATTACTGCATTATCACTATCAATTAGTCCGGTATTTATTACACTTTCTAAGAAAGTTAGAAACTTGTCATTTACTGATGATAACTCAGCAGGTTCTATAATTAAAGTTATATTTTCTGGTAGATTTTCAAGACTAGTAGGAGTGCTAATTCATAGATCAAAAAATACTATTAAAAATAAACTTGCAAATATGAAATCTGCTAAATTGCAGGAAAAGGAACTAGTAACTATTGGTAGTAATGTCAAAAATGAACCAAATAATTCTACCATTAGTGCAGATAATATAAATAATAGTGTAATAGATAATAATAGCATTGAGAATAATACTATCAAAAATAACGATACTAGTAATGCAACTGTACAAAATAATAATGAAGTAGATAACAAAGTACTAGACAATAAGCAAGTAATTTTAAATGACAATTTAGAAACAAACCTATCTAATATAAATAATAGTGGTGAAGAGATTGCTATTACTGAATGTAACACAATTGTAGAACCGCAAAGTGATAACAATAGTGAGATAAAAAATAGCACAGAACAAGAGAAATCTGAAAATCATGATGTTACTAATAGTAATATAGTTAACAATGAAAATATAGATTCTAATAATCAAAATACTACCAAGAAAAGCAAAAAAATAAAAAGATTATTTAAAAATAATGATAAAAAATAATTCTTAGTATATATGTCTCTGTAATAGTTACCATACCAATTGCTATTTGATATTGTCTGACCATATCTTTAATTTTAAATTGATATTATGTTACAATTAATTGATAATTTTATTTAAAAATGTTGTTATGTTAAAGAAATTTTTACAGTTTATACTGTTAAGCTCATTAATTAATTTTAATGTACACGGAAGTAATAGTATTAGTGACAAATTACCAAATAATTTAAATAATTGTAGTGATGATTACAAAATTGATTTATCAAAAAAAGTAAAAACTAATGCAAGTTTCAATATAGAGCTTGATGTAAATAATAAAGATGTGAATAAAAATGATATTATAGGTAATCATCATTATAAAATTGACTTGTCAGGGAAAGTAAATAATAATGCACCGTCAAATTTAGATTGTACGCTCGAAAATAATGATATCAATAATAATTGCAAGTATAAAATTGATTTATCCGATAAAAAGCATCATAAAAAATGCTCTGATGTTAATAATAATTCTAATGCTATTAATTTGATAGCAAATACAACTATTAATGATATTAATTTATTAAAGAATGCAATTCGTAAAACCATTTCAGTTCAAACAAATGTTTTAAACTTGCACCAAAAAAAAGTAAATCAGGAAAAGAAAATGATACAAGATATATTGAGGGATAATTCAGGCTATATAAATTCCAATGGCGAAAAAATAAGAAGAGCATCATATAAAAAAGCATTAGAGAATATTATTTCAAGTTGTAGTGATACTTGCTTTCAATGTGATTCAAATTATAGTGACGAAAAATTGTTAGGTAAAAAAACTTTATCTAATACAACAATACCAGCACAAATGGCAGTAAAAAGAAAGAAAACGAAAATTTTAGATAACAAATATTTATCTAGTGTCAAAGTAAAAGAACTACATAAATTAAGACAAAATGAACAGAAGAATTCAATTCCTATACAAGGAATTAAAAAATGTAGAGTAAAACATAAGAATATAAGCAATAAAATAAATAAAAATAATGTAACGAATATTAGTACTAAAAGTAAACAAAAATTATTGAATAATGAAAGGAATACTGATAAATTGGAAATAAAAGTGTTGAATAATGCAAGTTTTAAACAAAAAGAACTGAACAACATTGTGACACATGGCACTATACCAATTAATGTTAATGAAAAACAAAAACCACAATATCGTCTATTGATTCCAGAACTTTTAGGTAAATACAACATTAACGCAATGAATTTAAAAGAAAATGAACACAATATTGCAAATAATAATGCAATAAATAATAATATTCTACAAATAAACCATGGAATGGCAAATCCTGTTATTCCATTACGTAATAATGCAATACAAGCATTGCAGTACAATAATAACAGATCTGAATATTTTTATGGAAAACATAATGCTAATAATTATAATTTGGAAAATATAAACCATAAAAATTTATATTTAGCCTTTAATAATTGTGATAATAAAGCATTAAATACATTTGAAACACCAACTAAAGAACATCTAGCAACTCAAATATATATTGATAATAACAAGTCATTTTATGAAAAACGTAGAGCAATTTTAGCAAATAATAATTATGATAATACAAATAATATTAAATTAATAGATCAATTTATATCAACAGAAAAAGACAATAATTTACTTATTGCTCCAGTTATGATGGATTCGCCAATAATTCATTTTTCTCCTGTTCATGATGAAAAACAAAATGAAACACTTATAATACATAATAATACTATAAGAAATGATACAATTAATGTATTAAATAAACAAGAAACATCTGCAACACATAACGATATTCAAAATAACAGTGCTAATATTATATATAAAGTAACACCAAATAAAACTTCTAATAATCAGATAGAATTTGATTTGAAAATACCTAGTAACATTAATGTATTACATAAGACTAATACTACTAATTATAAAACAAATGAAAGATATAATAATCAATACTGTGTACAATACACATCATCAATAAGGAAAAATTTAAATGATACTTTTTTCAAAATGAACAATGAAAATAGTAATAATAATGAGATGGCATGAAAATAATTATAAAAAGTAATAATAAAAGTAATACAAAATAGGTTTTAAATGATGTTTAAGCAACTATTAATTATAATACTTGTTATCACATGGAGTAGTGCGTATTGTAATGACACTATTCCTATATTTGAAGTAGAGCAAGATTTTGATAAGGTATTTAAATCAGTATTTGGAAAGTATCAAGAAAATAGTAGTAATACCCATACCACAGAGAATAATGATACTCCAATAAAGAAAAATAATTCATTGCGTACTGTACTAAAGAAACTAGATGAACTTAATATTCAAAAATAATAATATTTGTAATGGAGCAATATTGCTCCACTGGCATTTATTGTTTTTTAAAGTATTCCTTTATTTTACTAACAATATAGTAAACGTCATCTTCTGTTAACATTGGATGTAATGGAAGTGATATTATAGTATAATACAAAAATTCGGCATTTATTAGTCCATATCCTCTGTTGAAATATGTAAGTAGGTGATTAGGTTTATACTGTATACCAGATTCTATATTGTTATCCAATAAATATTGTCTTAATTCGTCTCTGCTATTCTTAGAGTACAATCCTATTGGAAATATGTGTGGTACACTAGTGGTAGTATTTACTGGAAACAGTCTTATTTCTTGTATATTACTTAATTCTTTTAAATAAATATTAGCGTATTTACATCTTAATTCTTTTATTCTATTGAATTTCGAAAGTTGAGCTCTACCTATAGCTGCACATAGGTTATTCATGTGTAGTCTCCATCCTTGTTCCTCTACATCAAAATCCCAACTTCTTTGATTGTTGTATCTTTTTTCAGTATCCCCAATTACACCCAATAATCTCATATCTTTGAGTTTTTCCGCAATTGTATCGTCACTACATACTATCATTCCACCATCTGTACATGAAAGAGTTTTTATTGGATCGAAACTGAAACACAATGGACCATTTCTTTTTATTATTTCTTTATTACCAAAACTATGAGCAGCATCTTCTACTACTTTTAAATTGTGATATTTTGCTAATTGATATACTTCATCTATATTATCATCTATGCCAGCATATAATACTGGTAATATACATTTAGTATTCTTTGTTATGCGGCGTTCTATGTCATTAATGTCAATAAATCCTGTTTTGATATTTACATCACATGGTATTGGCATTGCACCTACTGCTCGTACTGCTTGGAATGTAGATACAAAAGTTAATGTAGGAACAATTACTTCATCTCCTACCATTACATTAGATGCTTGTAATGCTAATTGCAAAGCTGCAGTGCCGGAATGAACACATATTACATTTGTGTCATCTCTTCCAAGAAATTGTTTTAGTTCTTCTTCAAATAATTTTGTTTCCATTCCCATACATGTTACTTGACTATCCAGTACTCTCAAAGCTGCTTCTTTTTCCTCTTGACCATACCATGGAGAAGATAATTTAATTAATTTATGTTTTGTTGACATATGTTTATTACTTAAATATATATTTACTGTATTGTAACATATGAATAGATAGGATAAAATTTATATTAAAACATAATATACAAACTGTGGAGAAGATAATTTAATTAAATTATTACTGGTATGCACATTATAATTATTTAAATACATTTTTAAAATAATTAGCACAGACATAAGTGAAAAATTACAATATAAAAACTATAATTGTAGTATATCTTTTGAGACGGATATGTTCTAGTGTATTACAAGAAATTCATTGAATTATCCTATTGGACGTTCACTAATAGTTATTAATGCATCTTCTTCTTTCAATACAGGTGCTTCATTACTATTTAATATTTCTTCAACTTGAACACTAGTATCTTCTTGTATTAATTCCTCTTTATTATTATCAGTATCATTTATATCTTCTATATTTTCTTCTTCTTGTTTCTTCTTTTTAGAAACATTTTTATTTGAATTCTTTTTATTACTTGGTTTTGTATTTGATTTATTTGTAGAAGTTTGGTTTTCTTTAGATTTGCCAGTTTTTTTTGTTTCGGGTTTTGATTCTTTTGGTTTAGCCGTTTTAGGAATATCTTTTGTCTTTACCGATTTGTTATTGATTTGAATTTGTTTCTGTTTGTTTGTATTGATATTAATATGTTTTTCTTCATTGTTAGTTTGTAATAATGCATCAAATTCTGCTGTATCATTTGTTTTATTATCAATAGATTCTTTCTTATTATTTTGTATTATCGTATTTATTTCAGATTGTAAATCACTACTTGGATTTTTTCCAATAATTCTATTTATTAACACAGGAGTATTACTGAGATCTAATATTTTTTGAGAAATAGGTGGCATTTTTCCTGGAACACTTGGAATAGCAATACTTTCAGACAAAGCAGAATCAGATTGTTGTGGTTTGAAAACAGTAATTCCTAAGAATAATCTAGCAGTTTTACTATCATTTAATGGTATATTAAATTCCAATACATTTTGATTAGCATCACGTATCTTATTATAATTTAATGAGGATTTATATTTCTGTAAAAACCTAAGTAAAGACCAAGCTCCATTACATTTTATTTTAGCAGTAGTTTTTTCAACTGATAAATTACTATCTTTTGGATTATATAATGGATTTGGAGCATCTTCATCATCTTCTGCCCATCGTAAATTAAATTCTATTGGTTCTCCAAAATACCATATACCGAATTTATTAGGATTAATATCTTCTATGTTAGTATCATAATTTGGTTTAAATATTCTATCGACTAGATATTCAGTATTAATTTCATCTCCTTTATTTACAGAAAAATCAGCTTCCATTTTTAGTTTTATTATTTCACCATGGTTATTATTTAGTAAGTCTCCAAATAATTCCTTAAATAAATGTATTTTTTTTATAAATTTATATACCTCTTTGCCTTCATCCAATTGATAAATAGCATCCAATAATTTCTCTGGAGTTCCACCATATTCATCATATATATTTATTAATCCTTTTACTAATTCTAGATCAGCATCTCTAATTATTTCATGTTCATTTTGTGGATTCTTAAATGGATAGAAATTTTCTAAGTATTTTTTATAGTATTCCCTAAGTTTTTCATATCGTACTATGTTTCTTTGTCTAATTAATACTTCTGCTCTAGATAATATACTTATTTTTATATCTCTCGCAACACTCAGGAAATAATCACTTGTATTATTTTGTATATCTTTTATTGGTATTAAGTCTTTGATATTATCAATTGTGCATTCATTTAGTGTAGTTTTAATAAAATTTTCTAATACATTAACAGGATTTTTCAAATCTTTTCTAGAAAAATCATTATAATCTTCTATTATTTTTGACCATTTGCTTAATAAATTATTATTACTATACTTAATAGAATTTAGAAAATTAACTATCGGTTGAGCAAATTCAATAGCTAATTTATTAACTAAACTTCTTTGTACTTGTAAATACAATTCTAATTCTTCTAAATCACATGCTGAATATAAATATAATCCTCCTCCTGTTTGACCATCCCAATATTCAAATGTTAAATTAGTTGGCATGTATGGTTTTTGTCCCTTAAGTAATTTATCAATATTATTAAGTAATGATATTCCTATTTTACTAATTAATTTATTTAAATTATTGAATAATTTATTATATCTATCTGGTTTTAGTATCTCCATTAATTTTGTTAATTTAGGAGCTACTTCTTTTAGTTCCGATATTTGTCTACTGAGTATTTCTTCTGGATTATCGTTATTAGTAATATCGTTTGGAATATTGCTTATTATTTGTGCTTTAGCAATTGTGTTTTTTATTACACTATACAAGTTATTTCTAGCAATTACTGATAAACCATCTTTTATACATTCTGGAAAATTATCTAAATATGAATTACAAAACTCATCATATTTTAAACTAATTGATATTGTTTTGTCTATTAAGGACATATCCCAATACATTATTTTATTATCTGGAACTTCAGTAATTAATTCAGTTTCCTCAGATTCTTCCATGAAACATTCTGAACACAATCTTCTTAAGTTTGCTTCTAGTTCAAATATTCCACTACTAATTACTTCATTTGTATCATTGTTATCTTTATTACTATTTTTTTCTTTATCTGACAATTGGTTATTACTATTATTCTTACTGATATTATTATTTTCTTCTATATGAAGTTGATTTTCTAATAATTGCCTATTTAATTTTCCCAATTGTTCTCTTAAGTAATTGACATTATTTATTATAATATCATTTGTTTGTTTCATTGCTTCTTTTCCAAATAATGTTTCAATATTTTTTAATAGTAATTTATAATTATCATTTTTTTCAAACAATTTAGTATTATACATGTCACTGTTTTTGGCATCCAATCCATTACATGCTAATGTTAATGCTCTTGAAAATTCTTTTACTGCTTTACAGCTAGGAAGATCTTTTAAATTAGTTTTAAGTAATTTATTAATAAATGAATTAAAATGAGAAACTACATTAGTATTTGAAGTAGTAAAAAATACAGAATTAACAAAATTTTTCAATAGTTCTACGAAATTATTATATGCTACTTGTTTATATGATTTAATATCCAGTGATGGAAATGAAGTATTAGATAATATAGTTTTCAAATCATTGTAATTTTTTAAGAAATCATTTGGTAATGATGCGTTTAAAGTGTACTTTATTAGATCATTTAAATCTTTAGGCTCAGCAAATGTTTTTAAGTTCTCAAATTTATTTATATTGTTTTCTAATAGTAAAAAATCAGTTAAATATTGTTGTAATTGTAGGTATTCTTTACTTTTAAATGGATCAAATGATTCTTCCAAAGTAGATGATTTGTTTGGTAATTGATTTTCTAATAAAGATTTTGCTTTCAATAATAAGTTAATATATACTGCTCTTATTATTACTTTTTTGTATGACTCACTCAAAGTATCTTTTATTCTGGAATTAATATCACTAAACCAAGATGCTGGAATAAATTTGGAATTGAAATCTACCTTATTAATTTTTTGTATTATTGATAATAATTGATTACTACAATTTGCTAGTTTATTATTATCTTCATATTGTAAATTCTTATAATCTAATTCATTTGATTCTTTAATTATTGACGATAGTTGATATAATGAAGGATATAAATTATTCTTATTATTATTTAGAGTATCTGCAGAACTAAATAAACAATATGTTCCAAGAAAAACTGTTAATACCAATAGTATTTTAGAGGTAAATATTACTTTATTAGTTTTGTTTAATTTGTTTTTCATTGGAGTAGCTATACTATCTTCTTGAAATACTTTAGTTAGTAGTAAATCTTCAAAGAAAAATATTTTTTTTGAAATGTATTCTTCATCTTGAAATGAAGCTGATATATTACCTACTTCATTAATATCAGCATCTGGAGTTCCCATAATTGCTAGTGCATGAGAATCACTAATGTTATTGTTAGATGCATTATTTATAGATGTTCCATTACTAGAAGGCAATTTTTCCAAAGGAATCATTTTACTATCTCCAGTAAAATAAAATCCTCTAAAGTATCCACTTTCTGAAAATGAAGTATCTTTAAATATAGTATTAATATAAATACTTAACGATTCCTTTACAGTTAATAGTTCACTTGGAAATACGAATATTCCATCTTTCATAGATGACATTAAGTTTTCAGCAAATATTTCTAATCTTATTTCATTTAGTTCATTTTCAAGTTCATCAAATGCTAAGTTAAGCATATTTGGATTATATACAGTATCCAGTGTAAATGGAGAAGACCATCCCAACATGTTATTTCTATTTCTTACTGGTATTTCTGAACAAAAGCTCTGAAAGCCTGGAATTATATCTGTTTTGGTAATAACTATGTATATAGGTAATTTAATTCCAAAATATAATTGAGTGAAATGTAATTTTTTAGCAATATAGTGTGCTCTTTGTTTTATATCATCAATTGATAACTTATTTTTGCCATATAATTCATTTGCTGGTATTGTTAATATTATTCCATTAATTGGTTTCTTTGCTCTATATCTGTATAATATACGAATTAATGTATTCCAACTATTATCAGAGCCTTTTATAGTATCAGATTCTAGAAACATATTACCAGACACGTCTAATACTACACCGTTCTTTAGGAACCACCATGACAATGCATCGTTATTTTTATTTTCTAGTTCATCTTGTGTAAATCCCTGTAATAATGACGATTTACCAGAATATGAAGTCCCAACTATTGCAAACCAAGGTAATGAGTATTTATATTTAGAACCAAAATTACTTTTTAAATATTGATTAGCATTGAAGAATGATTTTATCATTTTATTTACTTGAATATATCCATTATTAATTAAGAATTGATTCAATCTCTCACCCAGAAGCCATATAATGCTACCTGATTTATTATTATCCATAAAAATATCAGTATTTAATTGTTGTGTTACATTATTATTATTTTGCTGATTACTTTGTAAAGCAGATGGAGGTAATGGATCATTTCCAATTGCTTGAATACCACTACTATAGATTTGATTTTTCTTCTTTATTGAAATTATAGTTACTAATATTACAATCAATAAAGCAAGCAATGCTACTAATAGTATAATCATTATTATTAATGGAAGCGACGATGACTTACTATAGAAATATTTAAAGAAATCTGATAATAGTTGCATATTAGTATACTACTTATACTACTGATTTAGAATGCACTTGTTTGTCCATGTATAACATTGTAGTATTTATATCTCCTGTAATATTAAACCAAATAATATAACTTATTAATATGTATAACATTATTATACTAATAATTGTAAATATCAAATAATTAGCATCTGGTAATACTTTATTTGTTCCTTCAGTACAGGTATATTCATAACATGAATTTATTAGATGTTGTCTTCCTGGATAGAATAGTTTTTCTTTATTGAAATGAATAATTGCATATAGCTTATTTTTATACCAATTTAAATATTCATCTGCATTTTCTACATCTCTATATTTGCCTTTAAAACCTAAACTCAAAGCTACTAAATATATAAACGCCATTTCTTCATTATTCAAATCATTTAATGCATTATCGGCCATATTAAAGAACTTATCTCCAGCTATTTCAGTTTTAAATAATTTCTTTTCTAATAAGTATAATTTCCATATTTCAGTACCTTCCCAATTCAGATTGATAAATGTTTCATCTGATAATACTGTTATTATATATTTCACATCTCTAATATTATTAGATGGTAATCGAGATTGTTCTACCAATGTATTATTTACAGTTTCAATAGTACTGATTAATTTCTTTTGTATAGTTACTATTAATCCTTCAAGTTCTTGATTATATTTACTATCACTAATTTTATTATTACCTGATACATACAAGCTGAGTGCTCTCTCTTTCTGTCTCAATAGTTCATAGTAAAAAGCTTGAAAGCAATGTACAACAGCACTACCGCTAGCATTAAAACTCACTGTACCTCATTTTTTGGCAAATATAAAACAATATCAGATGGTGTAAAATCAGAAGAATTGCCAGGATTAAATATATGTAGATTCTGTTCTTCTCTTATGTATCTATTATCTAAATCTATTTCAAATAATACTGTACCACTACTTGGAATTAATTTCACAGCCATATTTTTATCCAAAATATTTCTGCTAGCTCCTTGAATACGTTTTGTTCTGACTTGATCTAATGCAAAATCCGATACTATAATAGCTTCCTTAAGCCATATTTCAATATCATTAATAGTAGTTAACTTTTCACCTTTTATTCCAATGTATATTTTATTTTTATTGTTCTTAATATTTTCTATGTCTCCAATAGTTAAATACTTGTAGAAGAATCTATCCTTTTTATTAAAATGTAATATAATATAATCCTTATCTATATACGATATGTATTCATTTATCAATTTTATTAATGGATAAATACAACTATCTATATCATCGTGATTGTATGGAATAATTGATGGCAATATTTTATCTGGTTTTACAATAGAAACAGCACCTAATATTCTTGTTAATTCTATATATAAATCATACGGTTTTAAATTATTACTATATAACATAGCTTCCAGTGTAGGCATTATAAGTTTTATATTAAATAGTATTCGTTGTATTTCAGTGTTAGTATCATTAATTGTTAATTTATCTCTTAATAATTTTACTAGTTCAACGCATAAGTTATGTAATTTAGAATTTGCTTCAATATACAGACATGGATACGTCCAATCACTAACTGAATATATACTATTATTTGCGTTTATTAAACAAATTGGAAATCCAATACAAAATTCTGGTAATGCTTCTCCTGAATATAAAAAAGCATTTGGAAACAATCTAGGAATACTTATTTCATTTGTATCTAGATTATTATCTTTTACAGATTCAGTTTCGATTTCATAAAATCTTGTGTATTCTCCAATTATCGGTGATATATTATGTAATGACTTCGCAATAGCTAGATATATTAGTATACTATTATTATTTATAATACAATTATTTATATTTATTTCTATTGGCTTTAATCCTTTTTGAAGCTTTGGATAATAAGTAATTATTAATCCATCTGGAAATATTGCTTCTAGTTCTTCTATTCTATATATACCATTATTTAATGCATTCTTATCATGTTCTATGTGTTTAATACCATAATTATTATGAGAAATTGAATCCATTTGAAATGATATTGTGTGAAATATTCTAGAATCATTTTGTTGGAAATGATGTTGAGATAATAACATACCCTCATGCCAATTAATATTTAATGGAATAAGAGAAGTCATTTATATCAACATACTACATATATATATTTTAATTTTAAACATATTTTTAATAATTATCAAATTGATATATATTATTACTAATGACTTCAAGTGAAGTTATGATGTGTAGCAAAATTACTATGCATTGCATATTTATTACATAGTAATTAACTATATGTATGTCAGTGATTACTCCCAACATATTTCATAATAATTATTCATTTTGTGATTACAATATTACAAGATTTGAAAAACTAACTAGTGAAAAAGCAAAAGAATCAGAATAAAATTCATCAGAATCTCAGTCAAATAATAGTGAAAACAAATAATCATATTAATTAATAGCAGTAGGTTAAACATAAACCTACTGCTTCTTACATATTGTATTTTCCTAACTTACTACATATCTTTATAAAAATTGCAATAATGTTATTTATTTGCTTGTGTACATGGTTTTAAGGATTTTGTATAATCATTTTCTATTCTGTATCAAGATTATACTTGTTCATTGAATTTTGCTTATCATAATGATCCAATGTACTCTTAAAAAAATCGTTAATGGAATACTCAATAGATGTACACATATCTGGCTTAATCTTGGTTGTCTTATTAAAAAATTTAATTGATATGTTACTAAGATATGGTTTGTGCAATATTTCTTTTAATTTATTTTGATTAAATTGTGGTAAACTCAATAAATGTGTAACAACTACTCTTATTTCATCTTCTATTGTTTTTAATTGTTTTATATAAACTGATGTTACTTCTTTTAATAAGATTCTAATATTATTAATTAGTTTATTTTTGTTTATGTCTGATATATTATTAATAATTGTGTTATATATGTTTACATTATTGTTGTTTGTTATATTAACATTCGCAAGTATTTTTATTAATTTTTTGTGGTATTCAATTCTTTTTTCATTATTTCTGTATTATAACGATACATCAAATCTTTTATTGTCACATTTTCTAGTGCTATATCTTCTAGTATCATAGAATTTTGTATTTCAGGTTGTGCTAAATTAACTTGCATATTTGTTATGTCACGCAATTCCATGTATTCATTATCATCATCCTCATCATAATGTAAGTTCATCTTATTAATGTTAAAACAGCTGCATAACATATTGGAATATTCATTAACTTCGGTTAATATTTTTAAAAATTCTGTGTATACCATTTCTAAACTAGTATCATGTAAATTTGAGTCCTTCATTTGCTGTTCAAAAAAATCATAATCGTCTGTAAGACTCATACCATTATATACTGAATAATCATCACTAAATTTTTTAGCTTTATTTTTTATTTCCTTAAAAACAGTATTATAATAGCCTAATATTTCAGAGTCTTTTGTTTTTGTATTATTATATTCTTGTATGTATGGTAAATTATTAAATGCATTCATACTGTAACTTATGTTACCGTTTATTCCAATTAATATCATTGGAACTAATAAAAATTTCAACATATTTTTCATTTCTTTTTTTCCTTTCTCTTTATCCTGTGTATTTAATATATACTTTACATCAAATTCCTTCAAATACAATACTACCTTAATATTATTAAATAATCGTTAATATCAAAAAAAATAAAAACAAATATAGTATAGTAAGGTATTAAGTAGGATTTTGTTAGTAGTGTCATTATATTTATGAAACCTAAACGAATAATCTTATTAACAATTATTTAATATAACGTAATACTTATGCATTGGAATCTATGTTTGCGTTCTGGATTGGATTCATATCAATATAAATAGTATTATATTTATAATTGTTGTTACTTTGCTTCCAGAAATGTTACTAGTTCATCTCACATTAAATATTATTTTGGGAAACTAAGTGTAAACACTCCCCATGTACATTGATTGGTAAGAAATTAGGAACACTGTGGGATTTAAAATCAGATAATATTTGGCATAAAGTTGAGATAATAAATATAATCTACAATATGTATAAACATATGTTACTATAAAATCATAAATCATTTGATACATATATAATGCTAGTTACTGTTGTTACACTATTTCCTGAAATGTTCCCCGGTCCATTGGTGTATAGTTTATTGGGTAAGAAATTAGGGACAATTTGGGATTTGAAAACTGTTAATATACGGGATTTTGCTGATAATATTTGGCATAAAGTTGATGATACTCCATATGGTGGAGGAGCTGGTATGGTAATAAAACCAAATATTGTTCATGATGCTTTAACTTACGCAATATCAATGTATAATGATATAACTCCAACAATAGTTTACATGACTCCAAGAGGCAAAGTATTCAACAATAATGTAGCAAAAGGTATATTAAATAATAATGGATTAATAATATTATGTGGTAGATATGAAGGTATAGACCAACGAGTAATAGATTTCTGGAAAACTAATCATAACCTAATAGAAATCAGTATAGGAGATTATGTTCTATTTGGTGGAGAAATTCCAGCTATGGTATTAATTGAAACTTGTTTGAGATTTATCCCAGGTATTATGCATAATCCAGAATCGGTCAATGATGAAAGTTTTTCTATTGACTTATTAGAGTATTCGCAGTATACTAAACCTGCAATCTGGTATGGGAATAGTGTACCATCTGTTTTGTTGTCTGGAAACCATTTAGAGATTGCAAAATGGAGGACTAATCAAGCAAAACAGATTACAAAAGAAGTTCGTCCAGATTTATGGGAGAAGTATTTAAAGAATAATTTGTAAGTTGTACCTACTATTAACCTTTTACTTCGGAGTAGTTTATGAATATACTAGAACAAGTTAATAAAGAATACATAGATCAATTAATAAAAACCAATCCAGTACCAGATTTTAGGGCTGGAGATACAGTACAAGTGGCAATTAAGATCAAAGAGGGGGATAAAACTCGTACTCAATTATTTGAGGGGGTTGTAATAGCTAGAAAAAATCGTTCCATAGGATCATCTTTCAAAGTTAGAAAGATTTCTAATGGAGAAGGAGTAGAAAGATTATTTCATCTATATTCTCCAAATATCTCTATTAAAGTTTTAAAACATGGTAGAGTTAGAAGAGCTAAGCTGTATTACTTAAGAAACAGAACCGGAAAAGCTACACGTATAGTAGAAAAAACTAGAAAAAATTGAGAAAAAATCCTTAAAAATTTTTTAAACCTCTTAAAAAACTTATAATATGCCCTCTATGCATGTAGAGGGTATTTGAATTTAAATTTATTAACAACATATTTGTTACAATATGTTATAATTAATTATTATGCAATATAACTTAATAAAATAATTAAAATACTTGAACAATGGATAGAAAATTTTTTACTTCACTACCATTTATACTAATATTAATGGTATTAACTATCATAATATTTGGTAATTATTTACCATTAGTATTTAAAGAATTTACATTATCATTAAGTTTAATATGTAAAGAAATTATTATATTTGTACTTCCATTTATTATATTCTCATTTGTAGTATCAGGATTAAGTGAGTTTCAATCTGAATCATTTAAACTAGTAGCTATACTAATACCATTAGTATGTTTATCAAACTTTACTGGTTTGTGGGTATCATACGGAGTATCATCTCCAATATTAAGTAATTCTATATTAAAAATATCACAACTACAACCAGAACAAATATTATTACCAATGTTTGAGTTCCATTTACCAACTATCATTAAGAATGATTATGCTTTACTTAGTGCAATTGTATTGGTATTTGTAAATAATTTTATAAAATCAAAATCAATACTAAAATTCAGTAAAAAAGCAAATATATATGCTAATTTTGTATTAAAAAAAGTAATATGTCCAATATTGCCAGTATTCGTACTTGGCTTTATTATTAAAATGCAATATGAAGGCACTTTATCATTAATGATAAAGGAATACAGTTTAATATTATTATTAGTATTAGTAATTGCTTATGGATACATGGCAACTATAATGATTTTACTTTGCAAAAACTGTAAATCTGCAATAATAAAAATCAAAAATTTATTACCTAGTGTTTTTATTGGATTATTTAGTATGTCAAGTGCAGCTGCCATTCCTACTACAATAGTAGCAAGTGAAAAAAATCTAGAAGATGAGAAACTAGCAAGATTCGTAGTACCTGCTGCTGCTAATATGCACTTATTAGGTGACTGTTTTGCAATTCCTATTCTAGCATGTGCATTAATGATATCTTTTGGTCACCATTATCCCACTCCACTGGAATATTTGATATTCTCACTACGCGGAGTATTAGCAAAATTCGCTGCTGCTGGAATACCAGGTGGAAGTGCAATAATATTTGCACCAATATTAATAGATACTTTTGGATTCTCTGCAGATATGGTAACTGCATTTACTACTATTTATTTAATATTTGATCCAGTTGCTACATCAACTAATGTATTTGGACATGGAATGTTCGCTATATTGTTTGAAAAAGTATATAATAAAATATCTAAATGAAATATACTGTATATATTTTGTGAATGCAAATTTATAATATGAATACTGAAAAATTAACTTATTTTCTCCTATTATTAGAATTAGAAATTAATGTTTAGCTCATAAATGATTTTAAATTGGAGTTAAGAAGTAAAGAATCCACCGAGGAAGAACAAATCAATACAAGCTAATGTTTGTATTACACTAGCTTATATTAAATTATATTTTACTGCACTGATTCTAATTCTACGACGAAAAACTTGTTGTTCCTCATATCATCTACGCTAATGAGATTACCGTCAATTGCTGTTTTCAAAAGGCCATTCACACCACTCATCTTACCTGTATTATTGCCCTGGCTATAGTCAAGGAGGATAGTTCCAGCATGCAGTTTCAGGTTCTTATTACGTATTACCCCGTAAGGATTTGTTATTGGTTCTACTTTTATCCCTGGTCTATTATAATAACACTCTACTGATTTTATTCTAAGTTGTGCCCCATTGTGACCAGGTATTAAAACTCCATTGCCATCAGTTGCTTTTGTTTTTATTCCTTTTGGTTTTTGTGCATTACCTGCATTACTACCATTATTATATTGCTCTAAATACCTAGATAAAAATAATGATATATTTTCAAATCTGTCGATAAATTGCATTCCTGAAGGATTATTTTTGTCTTTTAAAAGATTAAAAGGAGCATTGTCTTTCAAAAGAGCAGTTACAGCA
>JAFVEL010000017.1 GCA_017475965.1 Alphaproteobacteria bacterium
AAATCACCAGTATCAACACATTGTAATTCAACATTTACAATAGTACCAGTATCAGTAACCGCTTCTATATCTAATCTACTAGCTTTACTATTTGGATCTTCCTTTTGTGTTTCTGTGTTCAGTATAGTTACATCATTTATGATGGGATTGCCATTAAGGATAGCATTCAATAAGGAAATTAAACTCTTTTTACTATCATCTTGACCAAAGATTCTTTTGAATACAAAATCCATTGTTGGTGTTAACTTATATAATTTACTTTCTTCTATCATATTACCTTCATATTACATTCTATATTTTATATATTATATTATACTATATTCACACGAAAAGTAGGGAAAAATCCTAAGGAATACTTATATAATAAACACTAATGATATTGATTTCAAATAAAATGATATATAATACTAGAGATTTCAATTTATTTAACATAATAATTTATGTAAATACTATTTACTACTATTATAATATTCAATTATTAGTTAACAACTAATATAATCTACCAATATTGTCTTTATATGTTATATTACATAATACTATGCACTATAACAAAATAGTACATAGTTAAAATTTTTGTTTATAATATTAATTGCTTAAATACTAAGTATTCGCCATACTGTGTATCACTGTTATCTGCAGCAAACAATATGTTATCATCAGATAATTGTATTGTTTTTCCATTAGTATATATATTAGGTATTATATTTAGTTTGGATAATGATTTATTTGTTAGTGTATTTTTAAAATTATTCTTCAATACTTCTATAGTATATCTAGGCAATACTTCAAAATTAGTGATACAATAATAATTAGTATTTTCTTCCTGTATTTTTATTAATGGTATGTACAAATGTGGATTCTTATTGAATTCTTGTGCATCTTCTTCGATTACTTCTTCAGTATTATATTTATCATTATATACATACTCCATAACATTACTAAATTGTAATTTATTACTATTATTGTCATTTAATAATATTAAATCAATTTTAGAATCAGAATTGGGAATATTCATATAAAAACCTACATTTTGTTTGTTTGTAATATCGATATTATTTAATTGATCCTGTAATGATTTAGTAACTTCTATAAATTGATTTATTGGAGAATATGTTGCTTTAGAATCTAAATTATTATTGTAGTTTTCAATAATAAAATCATTATCAGTATGTTCTAGTATTATGGTTTTAGGAATGAAATAACATAATGGATTTTCTTCCTTATATTGTTTATTCACTAATCTAAGTGTCATATTCTCAGATATAGTCAATGATGTTTTGAAATTATTCAAATTAGTATCTTCACTTATATTTTGTGATTTAATTGATAACTCATTTGTATATAAATAAGAATTAAATGAACTATTATTGTGATTATTATTTAGTATTATTTGCATATTAGTATTATTCTTCTTATTATTAAGTTTTAATAATGACAAAGGATTATCAATATTGGATGTATAATAACCATTATCTTGCATAATATTATCATTACTACCAATAAATTCCCAAATAATTGGTTTATTATGATTTATATTTGTTTTAACAAATGAATCTTTATCAAATAATAACTTTTGTACATTTTTATCATTATTATTAGAATCATTTTCTTGTAATGTAATAATATTTGCGAAATTTGTATTATTACCACCAAAATTAATTTCATTTATTTGATTAGGTGGTAATTCCCATGTAATTGGTTGTGTTCCTTCAAAATTAGTATTGAATTGCAATATACTATTTGGATTTCCTTCTTTATCTTTGTATTCCAATAAATCTGTCATATCAAAGCAGGAAGTTTTATCATCTTTGATGTTGTTAAATTTAAATGGTAATATTGCATCTTGTTTACTAAACGTATCAAAATCCAATGTGTATTTTTTATCATTCAAGAAATCAGTATACGGTATATATTTACCATACTTATTTTGTTTATATATAGTAATTTTCAAATTATTATTACTAGAAGAACGAACACTTTTTATGAAATCTAAAAATGACACTAATTTATTTGTCTTATCTTCTGTAATATTTATTAGTTTTGAATTCAATGAATGTACAAATACAGTATTAATAGTATCATTATTTATCGGAGGAACAATTTTTATACCAGTACCATTTTCTGTATTATTTTTTAATAATGTATAGTTTAGGTTACTATTATCAAGATAATTTTTCAACATATTAATAGTATTATTTGTTGTTTTAATATTTGAATCACCATCTTTATTTACTAAATTTATTTCTCCTCCAATTATTTTATATTTCTTTTTACTATTTTGTCGAATTAGTTTTAGTAATGATACCTTTAGTTTTTGATTTTCAATGATTTCGTTGTTATTATTTACTATTTGAAATTTATATGATGGAATGTTTATTTGTACATTTTCACAAATTACATCATTATTTCCAAATGATTTTAAATAATTACTAATATTACCTATTAGTAGGTTATGAATTTCATTGTTATTAATATTAAATATATCTACACGACCTTGTCTATTATCATTTTCATCAGTTGTGCCTACAATATGAACTTTAAAATGTTGTTGCAAGTCTTGTCCTGACTTAGATGCTTTATAAGTTGACTTTAATACTTGAGAAATATCTACTCTGGAATATGGATTACATAGATATAATGCTGGATAATCATTATTAACATGATTTTTGTTATTACGTGGTAACTTATTTAATATAATATTACTACCTTTATTGAATTTTAATACTCCAGCATCTTTATCTAATTCATTTCCATAAATATCAAATCCAAATGCATTACTATTTATATCAAAATCTTCAATGCTTTTATTAATGTGATTTGCATTGTATTTAGTAGTAGATAATGTTGCTCCTTCTTTTATTGTCATATTACTAAATAAACGTATACGTCCATTTCTACCTTGTATTAAGTTGCCATTTAATATAACTTTCGTTAACTTGTTACTTTTACCAAATGTTAATTCCGCTAGTGTCTTGCTATTTTCATTACCAAAAACCCCAAATGACTTGTTAATTATTGTATCGTAATTGCTAAGTGTCATTACTCCGTTAACTATTACATTTCTATTAAATAAATTTAATTTACTACTATCTGCAGCATTGCATATATTAACATAACATATTATATTTCCTAGTATCAGGAGGTGTTTCACAATATTCATAAATCAATATACATTGTATACCTTAATAATAGATATAATATTACTAATTATTTAAAAAAATATTAATTTAAGATGGGATTTTCAGTTTTTATGCATTGGAATTAAAATTTACCATACTATGAAGTGATATGTGATTTATAATAATACATATTTTAGTTGCAACTAATTGATTTGATACTCATTGAGTTTGGAATTTGAAACAATTACAATAATAATAAGAAGGATTATCAATCTTAATTAATTACCTCATGAAGTTAGATGATCGATTATTAAAATATAAAGAAAAAATGGAATCTGCCATTTCATCACTAGAAAAAGAATTAGCTAGTATTAGAACTGGAAGGGCAAATCCAGCTATATTAGAAAACATAAGAGTTGAAGCATATAATAATATTGTACCAATAAATCAAGTAGCTAGTATTTCAGTATTAGATCCAAGAACACTGAGTGTTAATGTTTGGGATAGATCAGTAGTAAAAGCAACTTCAGATGCCATTAGAGATTGTGGAATGAACTTTAATCCACAAGTTGAAGGACAAAACATAAGAGTTACTCTAGTACCATTAACTCAAGAGAGACGAAATGAATTATGCAAAGTAGCTTCTAAACTATCGGAAACATATAAAATAGCATTACGTAATATTAGACATGACGCAATGGATTATATTAAATCTTTAGAAAAATCAAAAGAAATTACTGAAGATATAAAAAAGAAATTAAATGACGATATACAAGAATTACTAAATCAATTTAGTTCAATTATTGATAAGAAAGTAAAGGAAAAACAAGATACAATACTAGAAATATAAAAATGAGAACATTATTTTATTATCCTTTACATGCTTATTCTAGAATCGTAAGAGTAATACTAGCAGAAGACCAATTGGACTTCAATTTGCAATACGAATTGCCTTGGAATTTGTCTGAACAATTACAATCTTGTAATGACCAGGGAATTTTACCTGTATTAAAAGATGTAAATGGTGCTGTAATAGCTGGTATTACTCCAATAATAGAATATTTAGATGAAGCTTATGTTGATCAGGATTTAATTGGTAGGTCAATAATGCAAAGGGTAGAAGCAAGACGATTATCATATTGGTTCATTAATGACTTTTATCATGAAGTATATTATCCAATAATGAACGAAAAAATAGTAAAACGATTTAAGTCTAAAGCAATTAATGCTCCAAATCCAGATATAATACGTAATGCTTTGTATAAAATACCAAAATACTTAAGTAAAATAATTTATTTATTGGAACGAAGATCATGGTTAGCTGGAAGAGATTTTTCAATAGCTGATATATGTGTATCATCATTTATTTCAGTTTTAGATTATTTATCAATTTTAAAATGGTCTAATTATGATGATATACTGCTAACATGGTATATAAGAATAAAATCACGACGTAGCTTTAGAAGTTTATTGGCGGACAACGTTCCAACTATTCCACCTTCTAAAAACTATGCCAAATTAGATTATTGAGGATTAATTATGATACTAGTAAAAATAATTATAGATAATAAATTATTATATAATGACAATGCAAAATCAGTTAATTTAAATACAACTGATAATGGAAACATAGAATTACAACAAGGATGTTCAAATTATGTTTTAACCATTTCTGATTCCATAAAAGTAAAATTATTAAATGATGAAGTGCAAATATTTCAAGTTAAAGAAGCTATAGCTAATTTCACAAATAATGTTTTAGAAATTGTGGGAGAATATAGTTAATATCTAAATTCCATATAATAAAATATATTTTACATTATAATAAATATGTTAATAAGTATTAATGAATATTTTTTCATATGAACTTTTGTATTTTTCCCACCTTTTGTGTAGAGATAGTATAATGAATATCCAACTTTTTCATTTATATTAAATTAAATAACATTTCTTGATTAGTTATTAATAATGATATAGAATGATAGTATAGTAATACTAATTATTTCTAAGAAGTTAATTATGAAATTAAAAAAGTATATAGCAAGTATTATATTACCAGTTATGTTATTGAGCATGAATGGATATAGT
>JAFVEL010000018.1 GCA_017475965.1 Alphaproteobacteria bacterium
TCATCTTGATTTACACAAAATCTACAAATTGAAACATATTATTGTTTAATTTCGTGAATGATATTCCATGTAAAACTAAATTAAGTTTATATCACAAATAAGATGTATTTAAATACAAAATCCATTGTTGGTGTTAATTTAAGTGGTTTATTATCAGTTCTTTTCTTACATATTAATAAATTATATTAATAAGTAATACTATTTTTATATTTAGTATGCTACATTGAATAATGAAAAACAGTCCATAAATTTTTATTTATTTTGTATACTTATATAGCAACTATAAACTACAGTATTATGAAATAATAATAAAATATGTTAGAATTATATATATAGATAAACTAATATATTATTATGATTCCATTTAAGTATTATTGTGAAGTTTACAAGAGATATATAAAAATATCTATAAGAAACAAAAAGCAAAGTATAAAAGATTGGTTTACTAAGCCACGAGAAGAAAAATATAAATATTACAATCCAGATATCTCAAAAAATAATACGAATTATAGTGCTACTAATATTATTAGTAGTGCAGTATTTGGTGTATCGCAAATATCAAGCAATATGAATGACAAAATATATTGTAAAGATATGAATAGACAAATGCATTATAATAAAGGTAGATTAAAATCAATCGTCAATACTTTAGAATCTATATTTAATGAACCATTTGAAAGATTCAGTATACAAAATAAAACAAGCAAAAGTAATGAAGAATTAGCAGTAGAAATTAATAAATCTATAAAAAAAATAGTATTATATTTTCTATTAGGATTAGCAATAATATTTTTCATTGTAATGGCCTTTAGTATTTTTAGTAATGGTGTTTTTTTCTATGAAACTAGTAATGTTACTACAACCCCACCTAAACCAAGTAATAGTTCAGGAATATTTTATGGATTAATTTTCATTACAATAGGAATATATCTAGCAATTACATTAATAGTTTCATTTATATTCTATATAGTAACATTTATATGTTTATGGAAATTCATTAATAAAAATACTACTATAGTATATTGGTAATAAAAAATATGATCCCATTAAAATATTATCTCTATATTTACTACCGGTATATAAAAAGTGTATTTGAATATAGTAAAATATTAAATTATTTCAGAATGCCAAATGACAAAAAAGTAAATCACGAAACTAGTAAGGAAGAACAAAGATTAAAAATAATAATTAATACTGTGCATACTATATTTAATGAACCATTCAAACAATTTTATATATACAATAAGACAAATAAAAATATTGAAGAAACGGCTATAGAACTCAATAACTCCATAAACAAATGTGCAGTATATGCATTTAAATTATTAGTAATAGCATTTATTATTGTATTAATATTATATATTAAAGTAAATTTTACCAAATTTACGCCAAAATATATCAATACATTACTTGCGAATTATGAAATTATTTTAGCTATAATATGTATTGCAATTAGTTTAATAATACAGATTGTGTTTTTTATAATAACATTTATATATTTGTGGAAATTTGTCAATAAAAATACTATAATAATGTACAAATAAATGTTACATGTTAATTATTATGTTAGACTATATTATATAGGCAAATAATTATATATTACAATATGATTCCATTTAGATATTATATTTATATTTACTGTAGATACATAAAGATTTCATTGGAATATAAATTTAGAAGTATTAGAAAATGGGTATCAAAACCTAGATTTGAACGTTATAAATACTTCAATCCTGAGAATGAAAAATATGTATTAGATAGTACACTAATGTCTGTTCTTTCAATTGCAACAGATAATATTGACAAGACATATTGTAAAGATGTTAATAGACAAATGTTCTATACTAAAGAGCGTACTAAAATAATAATAAATGCCTTACAATCAATATTTAGTGAGCCATTTGGAAAATTTCAAGTGGAAAATAAAACAAGAAAAACTATAGAGGATTTAGCTGTAAATATTAGTTATACTAGTAGAACAATAACATTATGGTTTTTCTTATCATTACCATTAATCCTAGTTATTTTTATATTATTTAATTTGGATTATATGATAATGGAACCTCAAATTATGAGTCCAGTTACTCCACCAAAAGATGCTGATGCAAATTTGTGTTTATCCATAATATTTATAATTACACTGTTTGTAGTTGCAATTTATTTAGTATTAGCAACGCTATTATTTTTACTATATAATTTTATATTGTTTCTATGTCTTTGGATATTTATGAGTAAAAATTGTAAGATAGTAATGAAAACAATTTTAATATAATAAATTTATACTCATAATTTCTTATATTTTGTCATTATAATAATTGATAATGTAATAATAATTAGTACAATATGAAAACTTTGATCCTTCATGTCATATTAATTACACTGATATGTTTATTAATAGTTTGTAATATTAAAAACGGTATAAATACACATCTGATAAGTATTATTTAGAATTATTATTTATAGTTATTATTATTAAATATATGATGTTTTATTAATTAAAAATCATTGTAAGTTTCCAACTTGACTTATATTATACCTCTTAGTAAAATTAACTTATAAGTAGTTTTTTACTATCAATTTCAATATGGATAATCAAATTAATACAGATATTTATGAAAAAATAAAAGAAATAATAGTCAAGAATTTAAAAATAGATTCATCAAAAATAACAGAAACATCTAGTTTTAAGGATGATTTAAAAATGGATAGTTTAGAACAAGCAGAATTAATAATGGACTTAGAGAAAGCATTTGATTGCACAATCGATGAAACAGCGGCAGAAAATATAAAAACAGTTTCAGACGCTGTGTCTTATTTAGAATCAATTAAAAAATAAGAGTATTAAAATTGAATCGCAGAGTTGTTGTTACAGGCTTAGGAATAGTCTCTCCTCTTGGATGTGACTGTAGTGTTGTATGGAAATCTTTAATAGAAGGTAAAAGTGGTATTTGTAATATAGATACATTCGATACTTCTGATTTACCAGTAAAAATAGCCGGAATGGTAAAAGATTTCAATCCAGACAAGTATATAGAACTAAAAGAACA
Source organism: Alphaproteobacteria bacterium (assembly GCA_017475965.1). Classification (GTDB taxonomy): domain Bacteria; phylum Pseudomonadota; class Alphaproteobacteria; order RUG11792; family RUG11792; genus RUG11792. The sequence goes on from JAFVEL010000018.1 coordinate 3,048, forward strand.
AAGAAAAGTAGATAATTTTATTTTATATGCATTGGCAGCTGCTACTGATGCATATAATGATGCTAATTTTAATAAATCAATTAGTGATAATGTTGACATTATTATCGGTAGTGGTATAGGTGGGTTACAAAGATTATATGATACTTCCATTGGATTATATAAAGATGGTCCTAGAAGAGGAGTAAGTCCATTTTTCATACCGTCAGTAATAGGTAATATGGCTAGTGGATTAGTAGCAATAAAACTCGGATTAAAAGGTGCTAGCTATTGTATAACATCTGCTTGTGCATCAAGTAGTCATGCGATAGGAGAAGCATTCCATAGGATTAGAAATGGTTATTGTGATTATGCGTTAACTGGTGGAGCTGAAGATGTAGTTTGTAGGTTAGGAGTAGCTGGGTTTGCATCAGCTAAGGCTTTATCAACCAAATACAATGATACTCCTAGTAAAGCATCACGACCATGGGATAAAGATAGAGATGGATTCGTAATGGGTCAAGGTTCTGGTATAATATTTCTTGAAACTCTCGAATCTGCAATTAAAAGAAATGCTCATATATATGGTGAAATAATAGGATATGGTGCTTCATGTGATGCTTATCATATGACATCTCCTGATCCAAGTGCTCATGGTGCTATATCAAGTATGCAGAAAGCAATAAAAGATGCTAATATTGCTCCAAATAATATAGATTATATCAATGCACATGGTACATCTACAAAGTTAGGTGACGTTATGGAAATAGATGCAATAAAAACAGTATTTGGTAATCATGCTTATAATTTACTTGTATCATCAACAAAGTCATCTACTGGACATTTACTTGGAGCTGCAGGTGCAATTGAAGCAATATTTAGTTTACAAGTATTGAATAATAATATAGTTCCTCCTACTATTAATTTGGATAATCCAGATGATGGTTGTGATTTAAATTTGACTCCAAATGTGGCTATAAAAAGAAATATAGATTGCGTAATGAGCAATTCATTTGGATTTGGTGGAGCTAACGCTACATTAATATTTAAGAAGTATAACAATTGATGAATGCTTGTAAACAAAGTGGTATAATATTAATACCACTTTAGATTCTGTAATATTAGTTCGTGCAAAAACTATTTGTTATCACCATATGGTGATAATAAATACTTGTATAGTTCTCTTATAATATCGGTAATATTGTTCAAACTTCGTTTAATATTTTGCATGCTTTGGTTATCTTCGTTTTTTTTTATTTCATCATTTGCTTGATCTATGTTACCAGCCACACTCAAAATTGGAATAATTACTTTATTATGAAATATTTCGTACTTGTTATTCTGCTTTCTAAATTGTGGTATTTCCATTTCTATCTTTGATAACTCATCACATAATCTATTACTAGTATCTGTTTGATTAGTAGTTATATTATTTATTGTGTTTTGATTATTGCTCTTGATACTATTAGTTTTTACCACTGTATTTGTTGTATTCACATTAGTAAACATGTCATTCATCATACTCATATTATTGTTTATTCCAACTGAATTCATAAAATTATTTTGTTGTAACATTGGCAAGAATTGGTTCATTAATTGATAATTATTAGGATTATACATAGTATTACTGTTCATAAAGTTATTGTTAGTATTAATATTTGGCAATACCATACTATTTGACATTAGATTATTGTTTGTCATATTATTAATCATCATTGGATTACAAAAAGCATTATTACAAAATGGCAGCATTGTAAATCCTTTTTGCCCACTAACTAATATTCCGGTTACTAAGCATAATTGTTTTAAAAATTTGTTATTCATAAAAAAATTCCTAAACATAGTTTACGAGTTTATTTTAATAAATATTAATTATTTTGTCAATATCAAAACATAAAAAAACTTAATTTTTTACACAAATAATATTACTATTACTTTTGGTGTATAAAAATGTTATTCAATTATATATTAACTATAATGTATGAGAAATGCTTAGAAAAAATGGTGCGGATGGTGGGACTTGAACCCACACGACTCTCATCACAAGGTCCTAAACCTTGCGTGTCTACCATTTCACCACATCCGCATGGCATTTACTTATTTCATTGTACCATAATATGGTAAACAATCAATGAATTATTTTTTGTTCATAATATGATACTACAATTAAACATTTTTTGCTCACAATCAGTAACAATTTTAATATAATATTAGTATGGGATTATTATAATCTATTTATGACTATTATAAACGATACAGTTATTATAGGTTCTGGTCCGGCTGGATTAACTGCTGCTATATATTTATCAAGAGCTATGATAAATCCAATAGTATTCATGGGACCTAATCCAGGTGGACAACTTATAACTAGTCCATTAATTGAAAATTATCCAGGTGCTAAATCAATATCCGGATGTGACTTAATGTGTAACATGATAAATCAAGTTCAGTACAATAATGTTGAATTAATATATGAATCAATTGACAGTATAGCAGTGAATAATGATAGAACTTTTACTATAAATTACAACGACGATAATATGATTACTAGAAGTATACTAATAGCAACTGGTGCACATCATAATAAATTGAATATACCAGGAGAAGATAAATTTTCTGGAAAAGGAGTATCATGGTGTGCTACTTGTGATGGTCCACTATATAAAAATAAGAGAGTAGCAGTAATAGGTGGAGGGAATACTGCTGTTATTGAAGCTTTATTTTTATCTAATATTGCATCGGAAGTGTTACTAATACATCGTAGAGATCAACTCAGAGCTGATAATAGTGATATCAATAAATTACACGAAAAACAAAATATACGATATATTTTTAATAGTACAGTCACTAATATAAATGGTACTGATAAAGTTGATTCTATTACTGTATTAAATACACTTGATAGTAATAATGTAGACATTCCAATAGATGCAGTATTTATTGCAATTGGAACTAAACCATCTTCAAATTTAGTTAAAGATATAGTGAATATAGATGAATTAGGATATATAATAACTAATAGCAATACTGAAACATCATGTAGTGGAATGTTTGCAGCTGGAGATGTAGTTAGTGGTTCCCTGAAACAAGCAATATATGCAGCTGGACAAGGAGCATTAGCCGCTGTTAATATACAAAAGTATTTGAGAAGAAGATAATAGTATATATAACAAGTATATTAATAATATTAACAGTATAGATGAGATATGTATGGGTGCAAATAACATAGTATAATAATTATTATAGATACATATGTAAAAATATTATTAGTTATTAATATAAATTTAGGGAAAATATGATTAATATTTCAGAAACTGTTTTAAATAGAGCACAAGATAATAAAAATATAAATGCTATAAAAAATTCTATTGAATTAATAAAGAATTTTATAAATTACGATAATACTGTAGTTGAATTAACTAAAATACAAGAAAAAGCAAGTGATAATAATTTATGGGATAATATTGATTATGCCACTAATATTTTGAAAGAAAAAGATAGATTAGAAACAATAATTAATCCTATAACTGCACTTGAAACTAAATTAACTGATACTATAGAAATATTAGAACTAGCAATTGAAGAAAATGATATCAATTTATTGCAAACTTTATCTGATAATTTAAGCGAATTAAAAAAAGAAGCTGATACTTTGCAATTAGAAACATTATTGAGTGATAAGAATGATATACTAAATTGTTTTTTAGAAATAAATGCTGGAGCTGGTGGTACCGAAGCACAAGATTGGGCTGAGATGTTAGCTAGAATGTATTCTAGATGGGCAGATACTAAGAAATATAAAATAGAAATAACTGACCAAAATATAGGAGAAGAAGCTGGAGTAAAATCCATAGTATTACACATTATTGGTAATAAAGCTTACGGATGGCTAAAAAAAGAAAGTGGAATACATAGATTAGTTAGAATATCTCCATTTGATTCTAATGCTAGAAGACATACTAGTTTTGCTTCAGTTTTAGTTACACCAGAAGTAGATAATACTATAGACATAGAAATCAATGAAAGTGATTTAAGAATCGATGTGTACAGAGCTTCTGGAGCTGGTGGACAACATGTTAATAAAACAGAAAGTGCAGTTAGAATTACTCACATCCCAACTGGTATTGTCACATCATCTCAAGTAGATAGATCTCAACATAGAAACAAAGAAATAGCAATGCAAATGCTTAGAGCTAAATTATATGCTAAGAAACTACAAGAACAACAAGCAGAAGCTAACTCATCAATAAATAAAACTGATATATCTTGGGGTAATCAAATAAGATCATATGTATTACAACCATATCAAATGGTAAAAGATTTAAGAACTGGAGTAGAAAACAGTAACGCAACTGCAGTTCTCGATGGTGATATTAATAAGTTTTTAGAATCAGCAATAGCCAAAGTTTAATACGATAATATTAAATTATAACTAAAAAATAATAATATACTATTTTTTTAACAAATCATGCATAAATTATAATCTATAACATAATAAATAGTTATATATACGGATTGAAGAAAATTTTCCGATGTTAAATATAAGTATTAATAAATATTGATAATTCATTATTGATACACTTGTCTTTATTAGTATTATTAATTAACTAATATATTGCATGATTTCTGTATTAGTCATTTTTCTATACATAAAAGCTGTAATATAATCATCTTCTCCTGTTTCAATATTAATCTGTTCAAATACATTCAATTCTTCATTAGGAGGAGAATTATATTCTACATTATTTGAAAAATACCATGTATTACTGTTATTATCAAACACTGCATATGTTATGTAATTATTATTTGATGCATTCTTGGTAATTGCACTAGTAATTAATTGTAATCCTTTTACCGTATAAACTGCAAAATTATTATTTTTATCAAATCCAATTCTTAATTCGTTTTGTTCAATTTGTTTATGTATTGTGTTCCAAGTGAACAAATTAGTTGACATGAAATATGGTGCAAAATTATCTGGAATTTTATCACAATATCCACAATCACAATTTGTTGTGTTGAAATTAAACATAGTAAAATTTTTGTTTTTGAAATTATCCTGTGATATATTATCCCAATTTACAAAGAATAGTTCTTTTATTTCTGGAAATATTTTTGCTAATATCGCCATGGCTGTAGGTCCCGTTTCAGCTATTATCTGTTCATTATTTATTACATCCATTATTTCTTTACCTTCTTTTACTTCAGGAATGTCGTTCCAAGCATTCAATATTTCTGTTTCAAATTCTTTAAATTCATTATGTAAATTTAATCCATTATTATTTAATTTTAGACCTTTATTGAATAATTTTGTATTTTTATTTTTTAAATAATTTAAAAATTCTACTAATACATATCCATTATTACTCTTATTAGATATTTTACTTAATACTTCCGAAGATGCATATTCCACTGCAGCATTAATTAGTTGTAAAGTTGAATTAAAATAACATTGATTATTTCTATTCAATAACAATATTGGATTAATATTCTGTACACTATTACTTATTGGTTTTCTTTCCGCTTTGAATAATATTGTTCCTATATTAATTCCAATTATTAATTTTTTTATTACATTAGATAAATCTATTTTATTTATTTTATTAATTGCTTTTTTTATATCATTATGTGTAATATTAATTAGTTCCGTAGGAAAAATTTTTCCATGATTTTTGGCATAGTTTAATTTTTGATTATAATAAAAATAATATTGTTCATAGCCATATTTACTTAATATGTATTGCGGTGTATCAGTATTTTCTTGTAATAATTGATTTTGTTTTTGTGCTATATCAATTCCATTTTGTAAGCAAGTAAAGTAATAAAATGTAATTATTCCTATGAATTCATACACCAAATTTTCATTAGGATATTCGAGTATATTTTTGTCTGGATTACAATAGTATTTTACAATATTACGTATTTGGTATAGTATAATATTATTTGAAACTAAGGAACTTAAACAAACTGAAATATTTGATTTTGCAAATGGAAAATTTTTAATATTGTATACAAATAAATCCAAATCGAATTTCAATTTTATTTCATCATTATCATTTTTCAATTTTATTTCATCATTATCATTTATAATTAGTTTTTGTTTTAAATACTTTTTTATTTCACTATTTTTATTTTCATAAAAATCAACAAATGCTTTATTGTCAATCATATTATCAAATTGTATGTTATTGCTAAATATAGCACTATATAATAGTATTATAAATTAAATGTATAAAAAGTAATATTGTTATTGAGTAATATATTTCATAATTTCTTCATTAGTCATTTTTCGATACATAAATGCTACGACTTTCATTTTACGTTTATTATCTATTTCAGATTTAGTTTTTTGTATTATATTTAATAATGAAAACGTATCTGGTTTTTCTGTATAATTATCTGTATTTGAAAAATACCAGTTATTACACGCAGCATATGTATCATAATTTCCTATTTCAGATTTGTTTCCTGGAGTGAATAATTGTAAACCTTTCATAGTATAAATAGCGAAATTATCATTTTTATCAAAACCTACTCTCCATGTATTATTTTCAATTTGTTGTTGTAATGTGTAATACAAACTATCATAAGTAGTTAATATGAGATATGAATCAAGTGTATTTGGAATACTTGCAATATGTTTAAAATCATATAAATCAAAATTAATATTATTTGCAAAATCTTGTGTAGATACATCATCCCAATTTACAAAGAATAATTCTTTTATCTCTGGAAATATTTTTGCTAATATTGCCATGGATGTAGGTCCTGTTCCAGTTCTTCTTTGTTTATTATTTAATATATTAAGTATTTCTTTACCTTCTATTACTCCAGGAATATTATTCCAAGCATTCAATATTTCTATTTGTAATTTTTTTTCAAATTCTTTAAATTCACTATATAAATCTAGTTCATTATTATTCTTATTCTTTAATACCTTTTGTATATCTTTATTGAATAATTTTTCACTTTTATTTTTTAA
>JAFVEL010000019.1 GCA_017475965.1 Alphaproteobacteria bacterium
GTGCTAAATCAGCTGGTAGAGTACAATCAGTAGCTCTCAGACTAATCGTTGAAAGAGAACTCGAAATACAATCATTCAAAGCTGAAGAATATTGGTCACTAAGTAATACATTTACAAGTAATAATGGAGAATTTGTTAGTAATTTAACACATATAGATGGTAAAAAACTAGAAAAATTAGATATAAAAAATGAAAAGGAAGCAGAAGATATTAGAAAAGATTTAAGTATTCAAGAATATATAATAGAAGATATAAGTAAGAAATCAGTATCTAAAAATTCTTATGCTCCATTTACTACATCTACACTTCAACAGGATGCTTCTCACAAATTGGGATTTAGTACTAAGTATACTATGCAATTAGCACAGAAATTATATGAAGGTGTAACTATAAATGGTGCTATTACTGGTCTTATTACTTATATGAGAACTGATAGTACTAACTTGTCTGATGAGGCTATAGAATCAGCTAGAAAATACGTAAAGGATGCTTTAGGAGATGATTATTTACCATCTTCTCCTAAGATATATAAAACTAAAGCGAAGAATGCCCAAGAAGCACATGAAGCAATAAGACCAACATCATGTGCTAGAACACCAGATAGTATTAAAGACTCTTTACAAGTTGATGAATTTAAACTCTATGAATTAATATGGAAGAGAACCATAGCATCACAAATGGCCAATGCAAAACTAAACCAAGTATCAATAAATATAAAATCCGTAAACGATAAATACCAATTAAAATCTACTGGTTCTACACTAGTATTTGATGGTTTTCTAAAAATATATGATGATTCAAGTAATGATAAGTTGAACGTAGAAAAATTACCACTATTGAAGAAATCAGATATTATAGAATTAACAGAATCAAATAAAGCACAACATTTTACTCAACCTCCAGCTAGATTTACTGAAGCAGGATTAGTAAAAAAATTAGAAGAACTTGGTATAGGAAGACCATCTACATATGCTACTATTATTAATGTAATACAAGAAAGAAGATACGCAAAATTACAGAAGAAAACCTTTATACCTGAAAATATAGGTATATTTACTGTATCATTTCTTAAGAATTTCTTCGCACGATATGTAGAATATAAATTTACAGCATCTATGGAGGAAGAATTGGATGATATTTCTAATGGTAAAATCGATTGGGAAACAGTTTTGAATAATTTTTGGGAAAAATTTAATAAAAACATACTAAGTATGACTGATATTTCAGTAGCTAACGTTATAGACAAATTGGAAGAAGACATTCATGATTATATATTCAAAAGTATAGGAGATAATAAGAAATGTCCAAATTGTCCTGACGGTATAATTGGATTAAAACTAAGTAAATATGGTGCATTTTTAGGATGTTCTAATTATCCAGATTGTAAAGTAATAATACAAATAGGAGATAATAATAGTATAAACTCTTTGCCAACTAGCAATGAAAATAAAGTAGTAGCCTATGATACTAAAAATAAAGATAATATTTTATTGAAAAGTGGTAGATATGGTACTTACTTGGAATGGGAAAACACAATCGATGAAGAAAAGAAAAAGCCCAAAAGATTGTCTATACCAAAGTTTATTACTGATCCAGATGAATTAACGAAAGATGATATATTAACATTACTTAATTTACCTAGAATATTAGGCAAAAATCCTGATGATGATAATAACGTAATATTATATTTGGGAAGATTTGGTCCATATTTATCATGTGGTAATAAGACATTTAGATTGGATAAAAGTATAGAATTTTTAAGAATAAATATTGATAAAGCATTAAGTATTATAAAATCACAACTATAATTAATACAATTTTAATAATATTGATAATAAATACAATGTGATATATAATCAATAATATCTAGATGTAACTTATACTTAGAATGGAATGGCCTATTTCCGACGCAACAGAGATAACAGTGAATTAAATATATGGCCAGGTTTTGTGGATGCTTTATCAACTGTAGTATTAGTATTTACTTTTGTTATAGTTGGTTTTTTAGCATCCCAAATATATTTATCAAAAATGATAATGGATAAGAAATCATCAATGGATAATCTCCAATCTCAATTAAGAGAAGTTTGTTCACTATTTGATTCAGAAAAGAATAAAAACAAAGAATTAAATAGTATTAATGTTGATTTAAGAAAACAAATAGATGAATTAAACAAAGTAATAGAACAATTAAATAGTATGTTCAGTCAAGAAACTGAAATAGCAAATCAAGAGAAATCATCATTGCGAGATAAAATAGATAAACTTAATGCTCAATTAAAAGAAGTATTAGAAGCATTAGCAGCTGAACATATGAATTCTGAAAAGAATCTAAAGGCATTAGCAGCAATAAAAGATGAGAATATCAAATTAAATAAATTAGCGAGATTCAATGCATATAGATCAGAATTCTTTGAAAAACTAGAACAAATAGTGAAAGATAAAGAAGGTATTAAAATAGTTGGTGATAGATTTGTTTTCCAATCAGAATTATTCTTTGATACTGGTTCTGATATTTTAAGTAAAGAAGGAAAAGCACAAGTATCTGAGCTTGCTAAGATTATTCTTGACATAGGAGAAAAAATTCCATCGAATATAAGATGGATTCTAAGAGTTGATGGTCATACTGATTCTAAGAAAATAAGTGGAAATGGAAGATTTGCTTCTAATTGGGAGTTATCTGCTGCCAGAGCTATATCAGTTGTAAAACACTTGGTAAAGGAAGGAGTTAGTCCAAATCACCTAGTAGCAGCTGGATTTGGAGAATTCCAACCTATAGCTACTGGTAGCTCTGAAGAAGATTTAGCTCGTAATAGACGTATAGAATTTAAATTAGATGAAAGGTAAAGAATGAATAATTTGTTTATTATATCAGGACCATCTGGAGTTGGTAAATCTACTTTAATAGATCATGTTCTGAGAAGTATTCCACAAGCGAAACTTAGTATATCATGTACAACTAGGTCTCCTAGGTACTATGAACATGATGGCAAAGAGTATTATTTCATAATGGAACATAAGTTTCGGGAAATGATACAGAATGGAGAATTTCTTGAGTATACTTACTGCTTTGGTAACTATTACGGTACTCCAAAAAGTGAAATAGAGAATATTATGAAGAATAATGGAATATGTATTCTTGATATAGAATTTGCTGGAGCTGAGAATGTATTAAACAAGTATAAAAATAGCAAAGATATAAAATGTACTAGTATATTAATTCTTCCTCCTTCAATTTTGGAATTAAAACAGAGATTAATAGCGAGAGGTGCTGATAGTGAAGAATCAATAAATTGTAGATTATCCGAATTTAATACTGAAGAATTAGCTTACTATGAACAAATTTATGATTATATAATAACAAATAATAATCTCAAACAATCTAAAGAAGTAATATTAAATATATTTAATAATGCTTTAAATAGCGAGAAGTATAATATATAATATTAATTTAATATGTACTTATATATTATGAGGTAATAATTTATAGTTGCAGTAATATAAGTGCATTTTTATATATTTATTGTTTTTGCTCTTTAGCTTTCAATAAAATTTTATTGTAGTAACTATATAATAGAATATATAAATAATACATCTCATTATAACACATAATATACATTCACAAACTTGTATTACAAAAATATGGATGACACAATATTACAACTTAATGGGAATGATATTTGTTTTTTGCTATGTGTTTTCCCATAATTGAACTATAAATACCATTGTGAGTGAGAACTATCTCCATCTCTGTTCAATTAATTCATCAGGTATTTTGTTGTCCAAAATTTTCTTTACTTCATCTGATATTGTTATGTATGATATATAAGAATTTCAAGTAAATATTGTTTCTCCATTTAAATATAATTTAAGTATCGCACAGGCGCATGTCATTAAAAAATAACCGCATATTAAAGCATGTTTTCTTTTTTGCAGTAATCCTGGATATAATTTCTTGACGCAATAATTTGGATAGTTCATCCTGTGTTTTTCCTGATGAAGATTCAGAATTATATCTATTTACTAAATTTTCTATTTTATTTATGATTGCAGTTTTCTCTAGATGTGTTTTGTTATCAAGTCCTGCTTTAATATATTTCATATATTTATACTTACTTTTCTCTATATCATAATTATGAATATTTTTACATTCATTCAAAAAACCTTTTAAATGGTTTTTATATTTAATAAACTCATTATATTCTTGTATGAATTCAATTATGATTTGTGGATCGAGTAATAAAAACAATCACTCCAATTAAAACCATCCAGATCTGGATATATTTTGCAAACTATTTTCTTTGCTAGTAAATCTTCAGATTCTAGTAATTCTCTTTCACTAGTAGTTTATAGTGTTATTTAATGATGTGTTAGATTGCATTGCAACCACAATCGGTTGCTGTAACATATCCCACAACTACAATTAATGAGGATAATAAAATTTTTAGTTTATTATTCATAATAAACATTTCTAAAAATTGCCTCGTATTATTATACTACCGTATTATTATTAAATAATAGTTAACTCAAAAAAAAAATAAAAACAAGTCAAGTATAGTAGAATATTAAGTAGGATTTCGTATGCGTTTATACTGCTATTAATTTGGGATATAGTGTAGAATGTACTAATGGGTAATAATGTTAAAAAAGATATTAAACAACACAAACAATATAAAACATTTAGATTGTTTTTTACAATATTGTTTATTATTTTCCAATAAATAAAAATAAATATTATTATTTGTATAATATATTGTAAACAAGTGATACAAAAAATATATTAAATTAATTTACATAACATTAAATAAGTAATAAATATACAGTAGCATCCTAGGAATTAGTATACTCCACCACTACATAAAAAAGTATATATTACTTTCCAATTACTGATTGCCATATGACAGTATAAGAGGTTTCTAAATTTGATTCATAAATTATGAATAAAACATTATATATTTAACAAATTTTGATTTTGTCATCTAATGTTGAATATTAAATATTATGTGTACTAATACTGCACACCCTAATATACACTACTTATCATATTTATGTAAATACTTTCCAATACCACCGAACAGTTCTTTTCTAACTCCCTTGGTATTACCACCTGATTTAGAACTATCAGATATCATGTGTACTGGTACTTCAATATTACTTAATTTTACTGACTTAACAACATTCTTTTTATCAAAAGTTACAATCCATAATTGTTTATTTTGTAGTGTTGGGTTGAGAAATCCAGATTTAGTTAAATTTTTTGCAGAATAATACCAACAATAATCACCATTAGAATGTACTACAGATGATCTAACAGTTGGAGAACCAAACCTATCAAACACATCTTGTATTGTGTCCTTACCTGGCACTATTGATTTGAAATCAGCAGTAGCCACATCATATCCCCTATTTATTACAGTGTTATTACAACCAGATAAACAACAAACGAAAACAAGCAATACGATGTAACTATAATTTTTATTTATCATGCTATTTTATTTTTCTTCTATAGCCTTACTGTCATTATTAATATTACTATGATTAACGAATTCTATAATAGCCATTGGTGCAGCATCTCCATACCTAAAGCCAGCTTTCAGTATACGTGTGTACCCACCTGGTCTATTCATAAATCTAGGTGCTATTTCTTTACATAACTTCTTGGACATAGCTTTATTATTATGCAATCTAGATAATAACAATCTCCTGGCATGTAAAGTATCAGCTCTAGCTAATGTAACCAATTTTTCAATTATTGGTCTTAATTCCTTAGCTTTGGGCAATGTAGTTTTTATTCTTTCATGTTCAACTAGTGAACATGCCATTGATCTAAACATAGATTTTCTATGTTCAACTGTTCTATTTAGTCTTCTTTTCGAAAAACCGTGTCTCATAATTATACTCCTAAATTATTAATTATTTCTCTTGTATTTGCTCTGGATTCCAATCATTTATTTCCATACCAAATGATAATCCCATAGATGTTAATACTGCTTTTATTTCATCTAGTGATTTCTTACCAAAGTTAGGTGTCTTTAGCATATCAGATTCAGATTTCTGTACTAATTCTCCAATGTATCTCAAACCTTCACTCTTTAAACAATTAGCTGACCTAACTGATAATTCAAGATCATCTATTTTCATACTGAAATATTTACTTATAATTGAATCTTGTTCGGAACTATCAGTATCGTCTGAAGAATTAGACTCCCTGGCATCTTTTTTAACAAACAAATTAGCATGATTTCTTAGTATTAATCCAGCTTCCGATAATGCATCTTCTGGCGATATAGAACCATCAGTACGAATAGTTAATAATAACTTATCGTAATCTGTTTTTTGTCCAACACGTGTAGGTTCTACTCTGAAATTAACTAACTGTATTGGACTATACAGAGCATCAATTGATATTACTCCAATTGGTCTATTACTCTCCAATTGAGTTAATGCTTGCACATATCCCTTTCCTTGTTCTATGGTTAAATCAGCATTCAATGAGGCCCCAGCATCTACTGTGCATATCAAATGATTAGGATCTAATATTTCAACATCAGATGATACTTCAATATTTCTAGCTTGAACAATAGCAGGTCCCTTCACAATTATTTTAGCTTTCTTAGGCTGAGAAGAATGCGATTTCACTCTGCAAGATTTTAAGTTTAAGATTATGTCTGATACATCCTCCTTAATACCAGGAATAGTAGAAAACTCATGCATTACTCCATCGATTTTTATTGATGTTATTGCACTTCCTTGTATTGAAGACAGTAATATCCTACGCAAAGAATTGCCAAGAGTAGTCCCAAAACCACGTTCTAGAGGAGCAATTGAAAAAGTTGCTTCTCTCAATTGTGGATCAGAATACTGCGAATCTATTGCTTCAGGCATTATAAAATTTTTCCAAGTCACTTGCTATTTTCCTCATTAATTACGACGAGCTTTTGGTGGTCTACATCCATTGTGTGGTAATGGTGTCTCATCGCTTATAGATGTAACTACTAAGTCAAGTTTTTGTAAAGCCCTTATGGCAGTTTCACGTCCAGCTCCAGGACCTTTAACTATGACCTTTACTTTCTTTACTCCATGTTCAACAGCTTTAGCAGCAGCATTTTCTGCAGCCAACTGAGCAGCATATGGAGTAGATTTCCTTGAACCCTTACATCCAACTAGTCCGCCAGAACCGAAAGCCAAAGTATTGCCAGCTTCGTCAGTAATTGTAACTATAGTATTATTGAATGTAGCATTGATATGCACAACTGCATTTACTACATTCTTCTTATCTCTTTTTTTTACTTTTCCTGTAGATACTTGTACCATATAAAATCCTCTCCTTACTTCTTCATGGTAGCTATTTTCTTACCAGCAATAGGAATAGCTTTACCTTTTCTAGTTCTAGCATTAGTATGAGTTCTCTGCCCTCTTACAGGTAATTTCTTACGATGTCTAAGTCCTCTATAACATCCCAAGTCAGTAACTCTTTTTATATTCATAGCTACTTCACGTCTCAAATTACCTTCAACAACATACTTAGCATCTATAACTTCTCTTATTGCTGTCACTTCTTCAGTTGTTAATTCAAAAATTTTTTTATTTTCTGGAATTTTAGCTTCTTCAACAATACATTTTGCTAAGCAGCGTCCTATTCCATAAATATATGTTAATCCGATCTCAACTTTCTTATTAGAAGGAAGATCGATACCAGCTATACGTGCCACTATTTACACTCCTTATTTAAAATTTCTAAAACGCAATTTTTTACATGTTCAAATTCATCATCGGCATTTACATTATACAATGTATTCGATTTTTTATAAAAATCTATAAGTGGATATGTATTTTTATAATATTCTGTTATACGAACTTTTAATGATTCTTCATTATCATCCATTCTTCTATCAAAAACTTTTCCACCACAAACATCACAAACACCTGAAACTTTAGTTGGTAAAAAGTAATCATTGTATATTCTACCACAATTCGAGCATTTATATCTACCTAATATTCTCTTAAATAAAACATCTTCTTTTATTTCAAAGTTAATTACGTAGTTTATAGAATTATTGAATCCTTTTGCTAATTCATCTAATGCTTCAGCTTGTTTAATTGTTCTTGGAAATCCATCAAATATTATGTTTTGATCACTAATATTTCCAATAATGGAATTCATTTTTTCCAGTTCAAGTTTTACTACTCCTATTACAACCTCATTTGGAAGTAATAAACCAGCTCCTATTAATTCTCCAATAGTTTTTATTTGTCCAGGAACAATAGTATCTTTATTATGCCTAAGTATTTCACCAACTGAAACTACTTTAAAATTAAAGTCAGAAGCAATTAAATACTCAGATTGAGTTCCCTTACCACAACCTGGTGCTCCTAATAATACAACCCATTTACCTCTATTTTTATTTTCTTTTACTGCTTTCATTTTGTTATCAATCCTTTCATACGATTCTTTTTAAATAACTTATCATACTCTTGAGCCATCATATGAGATTGGAACTGACTCATAGTATCTATTGAAACGTTTACAACAATTAACAAACTAGTTCCACCAAAATAAAATGGTAAAGAAACCTGTGATAAAAGTATTTCTGGAATTAAACAAATACAACACAAATAAATTGCTCCTATTAATGTTAATCTTTCCAAAATAGTTTCTATATAATCAGCAGTTGCTGCCCCTGGTCTTATTCCAGGTATGTAACTTCCACCTTTTTTTAAATTATCAGCAGTTTCCTTTGGATTAAACATAAGAGCAGTATAAAAGAAAGCGAAGAAAATTATGGCAGCTGAAAATAAAACCATATATAAAGGTTGACCATGACTAATAACTCTCGAAATTTTACCGAATATTGAATTTGGATCGACATTACCAAATCCAGCTATTGTCATAGGTAACAATAAAACAGACGAAGCAAATATTGGTGGAATAACACCAGCACTGTTTAATTTCAATGGTAAATAGGAACTTTTTCCTTGAGCTGGCATATTTATTGATACTTGTCTCTTAGGATACTGTATTGGTATTCTTCTATTTGCTTTTTCCATAAATACTATAAACAATATTATACCTATAACCATTATTAATAGGAATAACATTGCCATTACTGATATTGCACCTTGCTTTCCCATAGCAAATGTGTTGAACAACGCTGCGGGCAAGTTAGCAATAATACCAGCATATATTATTATTGATGAACCATTTCCTAATCCCCTAGATGATATCTGTTCACCCAGCCACATTATGAATAATGTACCTCCAGTTAATGATGTCATCGTAGTAAATCTAAATAGAAAACCAGGATCTAACACAGCACTTCCAGACTGTCCTACCATACGTTCTAGCCCTATAGCGATACCATATCCTTGTGCTAATGCCAATCCTACTGCTCCATATCTAGTGTATTGGTTTATTTTCCTTCTACCTGATTCTCCTTCTTTCTTAAGAGCCTCTAGTTGTGGAGACATTGATGTTAATAATTGAACTATAATGCTTGATGAAATGTATGGCATAATGTTCAATGAAAACACAGTCATACGTCCCATAGCACCACCAGAAAACATATCTAGTATTCCAAATAATCCACTCGCATGATTTCGAGTAAATTCAGCAATTACTGCAGGATTAATATTAGGCAAAGGAATGAAAGTACCCAACCTATATACTACAAGAACACCAAGGGTAAACCAAATACGTTTCTTTAAGTCCTTTGATTTTTTTAATGATGAAAAACTAAAATTCTTTGCTAAATATTCTACCGCAGAAGCCATTATTTACTCCCCTATTCTTTTGTCTCTGATGTAACTTCACAAGCAGTTGCTCTACATTCCTTTAATGTACTGCCTGATGCTTTTAATATTTCCTTAGCCTTATTAGTGGCTTTGCAAACACAAACATTAATAGATTGCTCTAAAGTACCATTAGCAATTAAGTTTATATGTTTTATATATTTAGGCACATATCCTATTTTTACTAATAATTCTTTATTTATAGTTTTATCTTCTGGAAGTAAACCATTTTTTATTATTCTATTAATTTTGTTAAAATCTAACTCATATGTTCTATTAAGATGAGCATGATTAAATCCACGCTTTGGCATTCTTCTGTAGATTGGAGTTTGACCTCCTTCAAATCCACCTATACTAACACCAGAACGAGCAGTTTGACCTTTACCACCTCTGCCAGATGTTTTTCCTTTTCCAGAACCAATACCACGTCCAACAGTTTTACGGCAATGTCTTGCACCTTTTCTATCTCTTATTTTATTTAAAAATAATTCACTACTCATATTGCTATTCTCCACTATATAATCTTAACCATATGTTGGACTTTCTTTATTAGCTCAAGTACTGTATTATTAGCAACAAGTTCTCTTTCAGAACCTATCCTTCTTAATCCTAAAGATTTCAAATACATTGCTTGCTTCTTATTACGTCTTATTGGACTTCCAACCTGACGTATCTTTATAGTTTTCAATTCTGTCATTTCGATTCTCCTGTATTGCCTTTACCAGCATATCTTCTTTCAACTATATCATTAAACTTTTTACCTAGTTTAGCTGCTATGTGTTTCGGAGATACAGTCATTTTTAATGCTTCAAAGGTAGCTCTAACAACATTATGGTATGTTCTGGAACCAACTGATTTACTAACTATATCTTTTACTCCAAGAGCATCAAATATTGACCTCATAGGACCACCTGCTATTACACCAGTACCGGCTCCAGCTGTTCTCAAGAACACATGTCCAGCACCAATTTTAGCATTTACATCGCATCTTATAGTTCTGCCATCCATAAGAGAAACTCTCATCATTGATCTTTTTGCTTTTTCACTTGCTTTTTTGACAGCATCTGGAACTTCTCTTGCTTTAGCAGAAGCATATCCTACACGACCTTTACCATCACCCACTACAACTAATGCTGAAAAACGCATATTCTTACCGCCTTTTACAACCTTAGTTACTCGTCGAACACTAATTAATTTTTCAATTAACTGTTCTTGTACTTCCTTTTTATTATCAACAATTTCTTTTGCCATTTTAATACCTATTAAAATCTAAGACCATTTTCACGTGCACTATCAGCTAATGCCTTAACTCTTCCATGGTATAGAAATCCTGATCTATCAAATACAACTTCTTCAATATTCTTTTCTTTAGCCTTAGTCGCAACTAATTTACCTACTAAAACAGCAGCTTCCTTATTACCACCATTCTTTATACTACCTTTTATATCTTTAGATAAAGTTGAAGCTGCAACTATGGTATTAAGACTATCCTTATCAAGTATTTGAGCATACATATTATTGTTAGTCCTATGTACAACTAAGCGGTATTTACCTTTAGATACTTGGGAAATTTTAAAACGTTGCCTTAACTTACGTTTTTCTCTAGCATTACTATACTTTTTCATATTACTTCTTTTTCCCTTCTTTTCTATATATAAACTCACCTACTCTACTAATTCCCTTGCCTTTATATGGTTCAGGTTTTCTGTAACTTCTCAGGAAAGCGGCTACATCACCAATTTGTTTCTTATCAGAACCGCTAACTACAATGGTTGTAGGATCAGGACATGATATTGATACACCTTCTGGAATATCATAATTTACATCATGACTAAATCCCAATTGTAACGATAACTTTTTACCTTTTAATGCAGCTTTGTAACCTACTCCTGTTAATTTCAAAGTAATTTTAAAATCTTCAACAAATCCTTTGATAATATTACTCACATTTCTTTGAGTAGTACCCCAAAGTGCTTTTGTTGTACGTTCTTCATTATTAGGAGTGAACAATACACCATCGTCAGATATCTTAACATCCAAACAACTTGGAACAATATATTTCTTTTCCTTATTTCCTTTTACTATATTTATAGTATTAATCTCAAATGTAACATTAACTCCATTTGGAATATTTACTGCATGTTTACCAACTCTTGACATAATCAACCTCTCTTAGAATACGGAAAACAAAACTTCACCACCAAGAGATTGCTTTCTTGCTTCAGTATCGGACATTACTCCTTTGTTTGTTGAAAGGACATATATACCCAATCCATTCCTCATCAATGGCAATTTCTTTATAGATGAATACACTCTTCTACCAGGTTTAGAAATTCTCTTTATTTCACAAATGACAGGTTTATTATCGTAGTACTTCAATTCTATAGTCATGTAAGGATGACGATTTTCTTCATTCTTTACTATAGAGTATCCACTAATATAACCTTCACTTTGCAAAACTTTCAATATTCTTTCACTCATATTGGAAAGGGGAGCATCTACAGTTTTATGTTTTACCATTTGTGCATTTCTGATTCTTGTGATTAAATCACTTGTAATATCATTCATAACATCACCTTCTTACCAACTTGCCTTAGTTACTCCAGGTAACATACCCTTAGAAGCCAAGTCTCTTAACATTATTCTAGACAACCCAAATTTTCTATAGTATCCACGAGATCTTCCAGTCAATGCGCATCTATTTCTAACTCTCACTCTAGAAGAATTTCGAGGCATTTCAGCAAGTTTAAACATTGCATTCCTCCTCTCATCTTCAGGTAATTCTTTATTCATAAAAATAGCTTTCCACTTCTCTCTAGTATCCTTTCTGCGTTGTACTAGACGACGTCTTTTTTTATCATTTTCAATAGAGCTTTTTTTTGCCATATCTCCTCTTCATTAACTCTTAAATGGGAAACCCAAAGCTTTCAATAAAGCTAATGCTGATTTATTATCATTAGCTGTAGTACAAACATTAATATCTAGACCTCTGATTTTATCTATTTTGTCATAATTAATTTCAAAGAATACTATTTGTTCTTTTATACCCATTGAAAAATTACCTCTACCATCAAATCCTTTAGATGACAGTCCACCAAAGTCTCTTACTCTTGGCAAAGCCATATATATAAGTCTATCAACAAACTCATACATTCTATCTCCACGAAGAGTAACTTTTACACCAATATCTGTACCTTCTCTCAATTTAAATCCAGCTATAGATTTCTTAGCCTTTGCCACAACTGGTTTTTGTCCTGCTATTGCCATGATATCATCAAACATACATTGCAATACTTTTTTATCATGAGCAGCATCAGCTGAAGTACAATTCAAAACAATCTTCGTCAACTTAGGAATCATGAAATCATTAGTGAGTCCTAGTTCTGTTTTTAGTGAAGATCTTATTTCTGAAAAATATTTATCTTTTGTATAACTCATAATCAATCCCTACTATACTGCCTGTGGAACATTCGAACCAGTTTTTTTGAAGAATCGGATCTTCTTTCCGTTCTCATCTTTCTTAAATCCTACCTTACCAGGTTTATTAGTTTCATTATCAACCAAAGCGACATTGGATATATGTATAGGCATTTCTTTAGTTACGCTCCCTTGTGGATACCTGTAATCAGGTCTAATGTGTCTAGTTACCACATTAATACCTTCAACTATTACTTTGGATTCACTCACGAACACTTTTTTCACTAATCCACGTTGCCCTTTGGAACTACCAGTAATTACTTGTACTGTATCACCTTTTCTTATCTTTAATATTGGTCTTTTCATTATAGTACCTCCGGTGCCAGTGAAGTAATCTTAGTATATCCTCTAGATTTTAGTTCCCTTGTTACAGGACCAAATATACGTGTTCCTAAAGGTACACCTTGCTTATCAATTAAAACAACAGCATTACTATCAAATGCTATTTGCATTCCATCTGGACGTCTTAAAGGAGCTTTAGTTCTAACAACTACAGCTTTTTGTACTTCTCCTTTTTTTATTTTTCCATTAGGAATGGCATCTTTTACAGTAACAACAACTACATCACCAATTCTTGCATATCTTCTCTTAGAACCTCCTAAGACTTTTATGCAAAGAACTTCCTTGGCTCCTGAGTTGTCGGCTACTTTCATACGAGACTCAGACTGAATCATACGCCCTCCATTACTTTTTTAGGTTCAACAACCCATTTTTTAGTTTTAGAAATAGGTCTAGACTCAATGATGCGAACTGAATCACCTTCCTTATATGAATTGGTTTCATCATGTGCTGCATATTTCTTGCGAACCTTTATATATTTCTTATATATAGGATGCATAACACGATTTTCAACTCTCACAATTACAGTCTTATCACACTTATCACTAACAACTATACCCTGCAATACTCTACGAGGCATACTTATATCCTCCTAATTATTATCTTTTAACTGACGTAAACGAGTTTTTACTCTCGCTACGTTTTTTCTACACTCTTTTCTAGATGAAGGTTTAAATCCCTCACTTGGAGACCGCATTGCAATTCTTAAGTTCATGCATTCTCTTTTTAAATCAGTATAAAGTTTAAGGAGATCTTCCTTACTTTTATCTTTTACTAATTCATTAAATTTTCTACTACTCATTATCCTACCCTATACTATACGTTTTACAAATTTGGTCTTAATAGGTAATTTAGCTGCAGCATTCTCAAATGCAGTAATTGCTAAACTTTCTGAAACTCCATCTATTTCAAATAAAACCCTACCAGGATTTACTCTACAAACCCAATACTCTGGAGATCCTTTTCCACTTCCCATACGTACTTCAGCAGGTTTCTTAGATACTGGAACATCTGGGAATATACGAATCCATATACGTCCAGCCCTCTTCATACATCTGGAAATTGTTTTCCTAGCAGCTTCGATTTGTCTATCAGTAATCCTAGCTGGTTCCAAGGCTTTCAAACCATAACTTCCAAAACTGATATTAGCACCAGCAGATGTTACTCCTTTTATTCTACCCTTAAAAGCCTTCCTAAATTTTGTTTTACTGGGATATAACATTTCCTATACCTCTTACACTTTCCTATTCTTAGATGGTTGTTCCTCAGTATTACTACCTCTGTATATCCATACTTTTATTCCACAAACACTATATGTAGTCTTTGCTTCTCCTAATGCATAATCAACATCAGACCTCAAAGTATGAAGAGGTACTCTACCTTCCCTATACCATTCCATTCTAGCTATTTCAGCACCACCTATTCTTCCAGATATGTTAATACGAATACCTAGTGCCCCGAACTTCAATGCAGCCTGCATTGCTTGTTTCATAGCTCTCTTATATGAAACACGCTTCTCTACACTTCTCGCAATATTATTTGCAACAACGGTAGCATCTATTTCTGGTTTCTTTACATGTAGTATATTAATACTCAATTCAGCGTTTTTACCTACTATTTTAGTAAGTTTTTCTTTAAGAACATTTAATTCTGCTCCACCTTTACCAATTAAAACACCCGGTAATGATGTATAAATCTCGACATTCACTTTGTTTGCTGATCTCTTAATAACCACATTGGAAATTCCAGCAGTTACATATCTTTCTTCTATGTATTTCCTAACTTTTAAGTCAGCATGTAAATATTCAGAGTATTTCTTATCTTCAAACCAACAAGAATTCCATGTCCTAAGAATTCCCAATCTCATTCCAATTGGATTTACTTTCTGTCCCATATTATACCTTTCTTTCTTCAACTACTATAGTTAAATGACTAAATGGCTTTACAATGGAACCACTACGTCCACGTCCTCTAGGACTAAAGCGACGCAACTCTATGCTACTCCCAACAAATGATTCCTTAACATAAAGACTATCAGGATCCAATCCTTTATTATTCTGAGCATTAGCAATTGCTGACTGTAATGTTTTTCTAACATCTATAGCTATTCTTTTTCTAGAGAATAGTAATACATCCATAGCACGTTTAGCATGCAATCCCCGAATCATAGCTGCCACTAGATTTAACTTCTGAGGACTAACACGTATACGTTTTAATACCGCTTTAGTTTCATTATCTTGTAACATCATAACTATTTCTTCGCTTTCTTATCTGCACCGTGTCCATAATATGTTCTAGTTGGTGCAAATTCTCCAAATTTATGTCCTACCATATTTTCCGACACAGATACTGGTATAAACTTCCTTCCATTATGTACTCCAAAAGTTAAACCAACAAAATTCGGAAGAATGGTTGATCTTCTCGACCAAATTTTTATTACATCTGATCTTCCAGATGCTCTTACCTTTTCAGCTTTCTTCAATAAGTAACGGTCGAAAAAAGGTCCTTTCCATACAGATCTTGGCATTTATCTCCCTCTACTTTCTTCTTGAAATTATGTACTTATCAGTACGCTTGTTCCTACGAGTCTTCTTACCTTTTGTAGATAATCCCCAAGGAGTAACTGGATGTCTTCCTCCAGAAGTTTTACCTTCTCCACCTCCATGTGGGTGATCAATTGGATTCATAGCAACACCCCGAACACATGGTCTCTTTCCTAACCAACGACTCCTACCAGCTTTACCGTATTTCCTCTTCTGATGTTCTGCATTGGAAACAACACCAATAGTTGCCATACATAATCCATTTACCAATCTCTGCTCACCAGAAGGTAATCTCAAAATTATGTTTTCTCCATCTCTACCAACTAATTGCACAGAAGCACCAGCAGAACGCGCCATTTGTGCTCCTCTTCCTTTTGCTAGTTCAATGTTGTGTATGAAAGAACCAACAGGTATGTTTCTTAATTGCATAGCATTACCTGGTCTTGCTTCAGCTTTATCAGCAGATATTACTTTGTCACCTGCTTTTAGACCTTCAGGAGCAATGATATATTTGTATTCATTATCTGTATACTTCACAAGAGCTATGAAAGCACTCCTGTTTGGATCGTATTCAATCCTCTCAACAGTAGCTTCAATATCCTTCTTATCTCTTTTAAAATCTATAAAACGATAACGTTGCTTATGACCACCACCTCTGTTCCATACAGTAATGTGACCATGTGCATTTCTACCAGCTCTGTTAACTTTATTTTTAGTTAATTTTCTTAAAGGTCTTCCCTTCCACAAAGATGATCTATCTATATTTACTAATTGTCTTTGTGATGAAGTAGTTGCCTTATATCTTTTCAATGCCATATACTTTATACTCCCATACCTAAGTCTATCTTTGAATCAGGAGCCAATCTAATTATTGCTCTCTTCTCATCTATTCTTTTACCAATTTTTCCTCGAAAGATTTTTCTTTTTCCTTTACGAATCATTGTATGAACAGATAATACTTTTACTCCAAAGACTTTTTCAAATGCATTTTTTATTTCAGGTTTAGATGCCTTTTTATCGACAATAAATGTATATGCATTTTGCTTTTCTAATATTCTATTTGATTCTTCTGTATTTACAGGATATCTAATAATATCAAAATCCTTACCTTTTACTAAGTCTGTCATGATAACCTACCTTCTAACATTTTCATAGCTCCAGTTGATATTACTAGTTTTTTCTTTCTCACAATATCGTATACATTAGCACCAATTTGTGGGAGGAAATCACATTTCTCAACATTAGATAAAGCCCTACAGAAGTTCTCATTTTTATCAACATCTATAAACAATGCTGATTTCATATCCCCAAAACGTTTCAAGAAATCTTTTGTCTTGCAACTATCTTGATTTAAGGATTCAACTACTACTAAACTTCCATTTTTTGCCTTATCGGATAAAGCTACTTTTAATCCTAACTTACGAATCTTCTTAGGTAGGTCATAACTGTGGTCTCTTACTACAGGTCCAAAAACTATTCCACCACCTCTGAATTGAGCTGCTTTTTTTGAACCATGTCTTGCACCACCAGAACCCTTTTGTCTCACAAATTTACGAGTAGTACCATGTACGTCGGATTTTCCTTTAACACTGTG
This sequence comes from Alphaproteobacteria bacterium, assembly GCA_017475965.1. Taxonomy (GTDB): domain Bacteria; phylum Pseudomonadota; class Alphaproteobacteria; order RUG11792; family RUG11792; genus RUG11792. Next base: position 17,743 of record JAFVEL010000019.1, read on the forward strand.
GTTTCCACTACGTCTTTTTGCAAGTTGCCATAATACAACTCTAGAGACTATATCAGGCCTAATATCGACATTAAAGACTGCATCAGAAAATTCCATTTCTCCTGATACATTATTCTCATGATCTAATACTTGAAACTTCATTGTTAACCTACTTTTTTATTTTCTTGCCTAATGGCATCTCTAATATAAACAATTCCATTCTTGCCACCTGGAACTGCACCATTCACATAAATTAATCCCTTCTCTGCAGAGATTAAAGTTACGGGTAAATTCAACACTGTTACTCTAGTATTTCCCATGTGTCCTGCCATTCTCTTCCCTTTAAATACACGACCAGGCTCAGTTCTATTACCTGTGGATCCATGAGACCTATGTGATACTGAAACACCATGGGTAGCTCTCAAACCACCAAATCCATAACGCTTCATACCACCAGCAAAACCTTTACCTTTAGTAATACCAGTAACATCTATCAAATCACCTTGCTTAAAGTGTTCAACTGTTATAATATCTCCCACTTTATAAGCTGAAGAATCATCTACTCTAAAATCTTTCAAAATGCGGAAATTACTCAAATTATGTTTCTTAAAGAAACCAAGTTGAGCCTTGTTAATATGCTTTCCATTTTCCTCTATTTTAGTACCTAATTGGACAGACTCAACTCCATCATGATTCTTCGTTCTAAGAGCAACAACTGTACATGGATCAACTTTTAAAATAGTGATCGCTTTTAGTACACCATTGTCGTCAAAATACTGAGTCATGCCGACCTTTTCGGCTATCAACCCTACTCTCATAAATTATTTACCTCAATAAATTTAAACTTTTACTTCTACATCCACACCAGCAGCAAGATCAAGTTTCATTAACGCATCTACTGTTTGCGGTAAGCAATCTTTAATATCGATTAATCTAGCATGAGTTCTCATCTCAAATTGTTCTCTGGATTTTTTATCAACATGAGGAGAACGATTGACTGTAAATCTCTCTATATGTGTTGGAAGAGGAATAGGACCTCTCACTGTAGATCCTGTTCTCTCTGCCGTTTTTACTATCTCCCTTACTGATTGGTCCAACAACTTATGATCATAAGCTCTTAATCGAATACGAATACTTGTACCGTTATTTGCAACTGCACTCATAAATATACTTCCTCTTCCACAAATGCTTAAGCAACTATTTCAGTAACAACACCAGCACCGATTGTTCTACCACCCTCACGGATAGCGAATTTTAATCCCTTTTCCATAGCAACTGGGCTAATTAGCTCAATTTCCATACCATCAACGTTATCTCCTGGCATTACCATTTCAACACCAGCAGGTAAGGAAATAGATCCTGTTACGTCAGTAGTTCTGAAATAAAATTGTGGTCTATAGTGTTGTCCGAAAGTAGTGTGACGTCCACCTTCTTCTTTTGTCAAAACATATACCTGAGCTTTGAATTTAGTGTGTGGAGTAACTGTTCCTGGTTTTGCTAAGACTTGTCCTCTCTCAACTTCGGTTCTATCAATACCTCTCAACAATACTCCAACGTTATCTCCTGCTTCTCCTTGATCAAGAAGTTTACGGAACATTTCAATACCGGTTACTGTTGTTTTCTTGGTTTCTCTTATTCCAACAATTTCCACTTCATCGTTTAAGTGAACAATACCACGCTCTATACGACCTGTTACAACTGTTCCACGACCGGTAATTGTGAATACATCTTCAATAGCCAAAGCAAATGGTTTATCTGTCTCTCTTACTGGGTCTGGAATGTACTCATCTACTGCATTCATCAATTTATCAATAGAAGGAGCACCAAGTTCATTAGAACTATCTTCTGGATTTTCCAATGCTACTAATGCTGAACCTCTTACTATTGGAGTGTTTGCTCCATCGAATCCATAAGAAGATAACAAATCCCTTACTTCTTCCTCAACTAGGTCTATCATTTCAGCATCATCTACTAAATCACACTTGTTTAAGTAAACAACTATTTTCTGGATACCAACCTGCCTAGCTAACAATATGTGCTCTCTAGTTTGAGGCATTGCACCATCAGTAGCAGCAACAACAAGTATTGCTCCATCCATTTGAGCTGCTCCAGTAATCATGTTCTTTACATAGTCAGCGTGTCCTGGACAATCTACGTGAGCATAGTGTCTCTTTTCAGTTTCATACTCAACGTGAGCTGTGTTAATAGTTATACCTCTGGCTTTCTCCTCAGGTGCTGCATCTATTTGATCGTATCCCTTAGCTTGAGCTTTACCTTTCTTAGACAATACTGTAGTTATAGCTGCAGTCAATGTTGTCTTACCGTGATCAACGTGACCAATTGTACCTATATTACAATGTGGTTTATTTCGTATAAATTTCTCTTTTTCTGCCATTTTTTACTCCATAAAAAAAACAATAACAATCATTTATCATTTTATGATATTTTCTTCTTAATGTCATCAGCAATCTGTTGTGGTACCTGATCATAGTGATCAAAAACCATAGTAAATTGAGCCCTACCTTGACTCATAGATCTCAATGAGTTAACATAACCAAACATATTTGCTAATGGAACCATAGCTGCAATTTCCTTTGCATTACCTCTCTGATTCATTTCCGATACTTGTCCTCTCCTACTATTCAAGTCTCCAATAATATCTCCCATATAATCCTCAGGAGTTACTACATTGACTTTCATAATAGGTTCTAATAATCTAGGAGAACATTTGTTTATGCCTTCCCTAAATGCAGCCCTTGCCGCAATTTCGAAAGCTAATACACTTGAATCAACTGGGTGGAAAGCACCATCAATTAATGTAGCTTTAAAATCTATCATAGGGAATCCAGCTATTACACCATTTTCCTTTGCAGACTCTAGTCCTTTAAGTACTCCTGGAATATATTCTTTAGGAATAGCCCCCCCAACAATCTTATTATCAAAAATGAATCCTTCTCCAGGTTTTAATGGTTCGAATATAATTTTTACTCTAGCAAATTGTCCAGCACCACCAGTTTGCTTCTTATGTGTATAATCTATTTCATTTTGTTTTGTAATCGTTTCACGATAAGCTACTTGGGGAGCACCAACTTTTGCTTCAACTTTATATTCTCTCTTTAATCTATCAACCATTATTTCAAGATGAAGTTCTCCCATACCTTTTATAATAGTTTGTCCTGTTTCCACATTAGAAGCTACTTTAAATGAAGGATCTTCAGTTGCTAATCTAGCCAATGCCAATCCCATTTTCTCTTGGTCTGCTTTGGTGTTTGGTTCAATTGCTATTTCAATAACAGGTTCTGGGAATTCCATCTTTTCTAGTATAACTGGATTATTAGAATCACAAAGTGTATCACCAGTGGTTGTATTCTTTAATCCAACAATAGCAACTATATCCCCAGCAAAAGCCTCCTTTATTTCTTCTCTCTTATTGGCATGCATTAATAACATTCTACCAATACGTTCTGGTTTGTCCTTTACTGAGTTTAAAACTGTTGAACCAGATTCAAGTTTTCCAGAGTATATTCTAAAGAATGTTAAGTTACCAACAAATGGATCTGTCATTATCTTAAATGCTAATCCAGATAAAGGTTCTTCTTTTACTAATTTTCTAGTAGCTTCATCCCCATTCTGTTTGGAACATTTTATTTCTCCTAAATCTTCAGGAGATGGTAGATAATAAACAACTGCATCTAATAGTGGTTGAATACCCTTGTTTTTAAATGCCGTACCACATAATACTGGTACGAACTTATATCCTATTGTTCCTTTTCTGATACACTTCCTTAGTTCATCTGCTGATGGCTCATTACCTTCTAAATACTTTTCCATAACTTCATCATCAGCTTCAACAACTACTTCTACTAGTTTTTTGTGATACTCGTCAGCTTGTTCCTTCATATCGTCAGGAATCTCAACAGTATCATAATGTGCTCCCATATCTTCTGTGTGCCAAATGTAAGCTTTCATTTCTATGAGGTCTACCACACCTTTGAAATCTGCTTCAATTCCTATTGGTAAAGTGAGTGGTACTGGTCTTGCTCCCAATCTACTAACTATCATGTCGACACATCTGAAGAAATTTGCTCCCATTCTATCCATTTTGTTTACAAAACAGATTCTAGGAACATTGTATTTATCAGCTTGTCTCCAAACAGTTTCAGACTGAGGTTCTACTCCAGCAACTCCATCAAATACAGTTACTGCACCATCTAATACTCTTAAACACCTTTCAACTTCAACTGTAAAATCAACGTGTCCTGGTGTGTCGATAATATTTATTCTATGGTCTTTCCAGAAACAAGTAGTAGCAGCTGAAGTAATAGTTATTCCTCTCTCCTGCTCTTGTTCCATCCAGTCCATAGTTGCAGCTCCCTCATGAACTTCACCAATCTTGTAAGATTTACCAGTATAGAATAATATACGCTCAGTAGTTGTAGTTTTACCTGCATCTATATGAGCCATTATTCCTATGTTTCTATAGTGATTTACTGGTATTGTTCCATTATTATCAGCCATAATTCACCTCATTACCAACTGTAATGAGCAAATGCCTTATTGGCTTCTGCCATCTTGTGAGTATCATCACGTTTTTTAACAGCACTACCCTTTCCAGATACTGCATCAAGTATTTCTGCTGCTAACTTCTCTTCCATGCTTTTTTCAGTTCTTGCACGTGCTGCGTTTATTAACCACCTTATTGCTAATGCTTGAGACCTACCAGGAGCAACTTCTGTTGGTACCTGATATGTTGCCCCACCAACACGTCTTGATCTGACTTCTAGTCTTGGTTTCACATTTTCCAATGCTTCAAAAAATAAATCCAAACATCCTTTATCATTCTTTCCTTGAATTTTATCGAATGCTGAATATACTATTTTTTCTGCTATTGCCTTTTTACCATCGTACATTAAACAATTCATAAATTTTGCGACAATAAGATCCCCATATCTTGGATCTTTCTCTATCTCTCGTTTTTGTGCCGCTCTACGCCTTGACATATATTCTATTCACCTTTCTTAAAAATACTACTTAGGTTTTTTCGCACCATATCTAGAGCGCGCTTGCTTCCTATCCTTTACTCCTTGAGTATCTAATGTACCTCTTATTATGTGGTAGCGGACACCAGGTAAGTCTTTGACACGTCCTCCGCGAATAAGCACTACTGAGTGCTCTTGCAAGTTGTGTCCAATACCTGGAATATATCCTGTAACCTCATAACCATTAGTTAACCTAACACGTGCTACTTTACGTAAAGCTGAGTTAGGTTTTTTAGGAGTCGCTGTATAGACACGTGAACAAACTCCTCTCTTTTGAGGACAATGTTCCATTGCAGGAGTTTTACTTCTGTATACTACCTTTTTTCTTGGTTGTCGTGTCAATTGATTGACTGTAGGCATCCTTTTTCCTAGTTTAAAACACTACCTATTCAGATTAATGATACTATTATATGTGGGTTACTGTCAAATATTGATGAGAATACACCCAGTGTTATTATAACTTATCGCTATAAAACTAAATAGTAGTTGCCATTAAATACAAAATTATTATAACATCAATATAATGGAATATGCAACATATAAATTAAATATTAGTTAATATTTCAAAGATTTAATAATAGTAATATATATATAAATGATATCATATCTCCTATTTAAATTAATAATACCGCTATATCCAGAATGAAATCAAAAATAAAAAAATCCCATAGGAATTAACCGTACACATAGCAATGTAACCCTATATGTACTAAATTAATATATTTTATTTAGTATAAAGTACTTTAGCACTATTAAGTAGAATATTGTTTACATATACTTGCACAATTATTTAAAATATATTTGTTAACTAATTTTTAACAAATGTTAATTTACAATTAAAATACTAAGTAATGTATTGATTCATATGAACTCTCGTTTGATATTACTTCTAAGCACAATGATGTTATTAACAGCATGTGATATATTAACTGATAAAAAATCTCTATCAGAATCAATATCTGATGATTCAGTGAAAAAATTAGCATCACCAGTAAAAGATGAAGTAATAATGAAAACAAGATCTATAATAAAAACTAAACAAAATCAAATACAAATACCTAAAAAGTTTTATCAGAAAGTTTCATTGACAATAAACGAATCACTACCATTAAAATCAGTACTATATGAAATAGCCAAGCAACTAAAAATAAATATACAAATAGATCCATCAATTGAATCTAAAGTAATATTTATGGCAGAAAATAAACCATTCATAGAAGTAATTGATGCAGTATGTGATATAGCAAATTTAAGATACACAATACAAAATGATTTCTTAAAAATAGAAAAAGATTTACCGTATTCTCAAAATTATGATGTACAATTTTTAAATTTATCACGAGATAGTGAAAATAAAATAGCAATTGCTACTGAAGTAACTGGAAGTAAAGGCAACAATATCGTAAATAATAATGATTCATCTGTTTCAAACTCAGATAGTACTGTAACATTTAAAGCTAAAAGTGAATTCTGGAATGATTTAAGTAATGGTATACAAATTATATTATCTGCAAATAATCAAAATAAATATTCCGTTAATAAACAATCTGGAATTATTACTGTTTATGCTAATTCGAAATACCAGAAAGATATACAATCATACATAGAGCAAATACGAGAAGCAAATAATAGTCAAGTATTAATAGAAGCCAAAATAATAGAAGTTGTACTAAATAATGAATATAAAAGAGGAATAAATTGGAATATTGTATTACAAAATAGTAATATTACAACTAATTTTGCCAACAATGGTAATAACATGCCATCGTTTAGTTATAAGATATCTGATACGGATAACATATTAAAAGCACTAGAGCAATTCGGTTCAGTGAGAACTATTTCCAATCCTCGTATTACTGCAATGAACAACCAAGCTGCAGTAATAAAAATAGCTGAGAATCAAGTATATTTCAAATTGAATTATGATAAAGTGTATTCAAATAAAGAATCACTCAGAGAAGATGTAAATATTTCTAGTGATATAAAAACAATACCAATAGGATTAGTAATGTTTGTTCAACCTTCAATAGATATAAAAAATGGAATAGTTTCATTGTTTTTAAGACCAACTATTACAAAACTACAGAATACAGTTAATGATCCAGCTGTTGATATAGCAATACAATCTGCTAATAATCAATCTAGAAATATTAGTAAAGATAAATATCCTGAATCAAAAATACCTATTACTGAAGTAAGAGAAGTAGCTTCAGTATTAAAATTACATGATGGTGAAGTGGCAGTTTTGGGAGGATTTATGGAGGTAATATCTGCTAAATCGAAATCAGGATTACCTTTAATAAAGGATATTCCACTATTTGGAGAATTATCTTCCGAATATGATACAAAAGACAAAGTAGTGGAGCTAGTAATACTAGTGAAAGTAAAAATATCAGAACCAACTACACTACAACGTGCTGCCGATATCAGACTACAAAGATTTGTACCTGACCCAAGACCTTTTTAAACAAAAAATTAATAACAATATTGTAGTGTACAAATTAGTATAAATAAATAATGTATTAATACTAAAAAATATGATAAACTAGTGATATTATAGATAAATATTAAGATAAATTTGTAATAATTATACACTAATAATAACTAATGTACAAAAATTAAGATAACATTGTTTGATATTACAATCTCAAAAGTAAAAAAAAATAAACAAAGCAATGTTTTTTTTACTAATTTTTAATATATTCCAATATAACATAAACTTGGTCAATATACATATAAAGGGGTTTTATGATATACAACAAATTTTTAACTGTAATAAGTACAACATTGCTAATTAATTTTAGTAATTCAAATGCATCTAGCTTTAAACAAGAATTTTTTAGTGGGGATATAGCAGATAATATACAGCATGACCAACAATATTGGAATGAGTGGTTACCAGTAATAAAATGTGATGCAAAAGAAACATTAAGAGATAGGTTTGAATATTGTACTAATTGGTTAATAAACTTATTAGAATCAAAACCATTCTATAATAAAATTATTCCGTTTAATTATGAATATGATTATGATATTAAAGATATCAATGATGTTATCGATATTAAAAAATTAAAAGAAGAAATTGCAATACGTAAAATATTATTAGATGATATTGAACATAAATGTAAATTAAATGGTAATGCTTGGAGTGAAATACCATTAATAATAAATGGTTATAATAAAGAACATCAAAGAAAGATAGGATCACATTTACAATGGGATTGTAGATTATTACATAATCATTGGTCTATGAGTTTTGATAGAAATTATGATAATATTAAGCTAAACTTTTATCCATCATATGAATATCAAGAACCAGCATTTTATCTAAAAACTCTAAATTCAGAGAAAACATTAAGTATTTGTTTAAGTGGAATAGAAATGGATTTATTAACAAGTAATAATTCCACCAGTAATACAGACTTATTCGCTAACTATTTGATTAATAGAAAAGATAATCAAGCTGCTACTGAAATAGCGAGATATCAAAAATATTTTACAAAGGAACAAAATGCATTGTTAGCGAGTCATATAATTTCATACTATTTGTCATTTAAAAATGATAAAAAACAGAAAGTAGCTAAGTACTTACTAGAGAATTATATATTAAAAGATTTATTTAAAAGTATGAAACCAAAGCAATTCTTATCGTACGTTAAAAATGTAAAAACTGATGATTGGTACGAAGTAATTATATCAAAATATTTAGATAATGAATTTGGCACAGAGTATAATAAGAGTTACTTATCTTCCTTAAAGAAAATGACCTTACAATATAAAAAAGAGTTTGAAAATATTGTTTTACCTATGATTCGCAAATATACAACTGTAATATTTAATAAATTAGTAACAAAACATAATAATTTAATTGCAAAACGACCAAATAATGATGATGATATTGTAAGAAATAGAATAAAAGCACTATTCGCAGCAGGCACTGGTAATGGAAGAATAATTGATAATGTAATGAGTTATGTAAAAATTTAAAAACTATATAGACAATGATATATATGTAGTATATATGTATTAAAACATTTTACATAATTTTATATATCAATGTACCAAATAATTAATTATTTGTAAAATTAGTAGTTGACTGAAGTTTGAATTGTTGGTAATATGTAATTGTAGCATATGTTACTAGCATATCGAGGGGTAGAGCAGCTTGGTAGCTCGTCAGGCTCATAACCTGAAGGTCGTTGGTTCAAATCCAGCCTCCGCAACCAATAATGTCCTGGTTACAATCATTATTAAAAAAGTATCATAAAAAAAAAACAAAACAAATACAATACAAAACACTTATTGAAACATTAACATTTGAACCACATAAGTTTTCATTAGTAAAAGCATTAGATTTATCAAATTTATATTCTGACACATTAATAATAAAAAATAGTTTAAGTTTTAGTTCAAAATATTCAACTATACAAAAAGTAGAAGGAGTAAAAGAGGGATACATAGAATTATATACTAATTTCCCTAGTATAATTGGTATAAATGGAACATTGCCAGATATATATGTTGAAAAATACTCATTATATAATCTTTATACAAAAGAAGCAATAAGAGATTTTTTTGATATCTTTCATAGTTGTGGCATTAATGCTTTTTATAAAATATCAAAACAATATAATCCATCTTGTTCCAATAATATTTCTTATAAATCATTTATTGGAAAGATATTATTACAATTATCCGGATATAGTAGTGCAGAAGAATTTTATGAAGCAATTCATAATACTAATATTCCAATGCAATTACCAATATCAACACACAACTTATTCTGGAATGAAAATAGATCAGCGTATGGATTGAAATTATTACTGTCAAGTTTTTTCAATGTTAATATAGAAGTTCAAGAATTCTGTGAAAAACTAATAGAGTTACCAGTTGATGAACAAACTAGAATAGGTACTACTCATGGAAAATATAATAAACTTGGAATATCATCAATTCTAGATAGATTCAGTTGGGATACAACTTCTAGAATAATGGTAATAGTTGGACCATTACAATTTGAAAAATATATACAGTTTTTACCTAAAATAAATAATCAAGATAGAAAATTTTCATTATTACAAAAAATGGAGGAACTAATAAAATTATATGTTCCATTTGATATTGAAGTGTATCTTAAAATAATACTGGATACAAGTATTGTAAATGGAACATTCTTAAATAGATCAAAAGCACTCAATAAAGATTCCTTCTTATTTGGTAAAACTAAAGATATTTGTTTTGTAAAACTATTGTAGTAATATATACTATTTTTATTTACTGTTCTTGATTGTTAAACCTGTTAAATGTGAATAATATTTTATTTAATTGGTTTTAACTGTTCCATTCTCTCATTAGTTATTTCGGTTAATTTTTCTATATCATTTTTTAATTTTTCTTTACGATCATTAATATCTAACATGACTTCTTTTTGTAGATAATATTTTTCTTTGTCTGAAAATGAAGTTGCTATTACATCTTCATATACGTTTTTTACAATCTGTAATCTATCAATTTGTTTATATACATTTGTCTTGATAGTTTCACATATTAATATAACTGTATTTTGTTATTTACAGTTTCCAACTGTTTACGTTTCTCAATAATTTCATTGTTTGTTTGTTGATACTCCTCATTAATTTTTGGTATGTTGTCTAATGTTCTTGACATTTGGAAACATTTATTATTTAATGCTATGAGTTCTAATGGCGATAAATTACGAGAGATATCAATTGCATTGCTTGCAGATATTCCTATAATACTGCAAATTAATAGAGATACAAATTTTCTCATTATAAAATAATTCCTTTCCAATAAAATATTCTATCTAATATTAATATAAAATTAACAAATCTTAATTGATCATAACATAATATTATTATTTGATCGATATATTATTTTCCTTTATAATATTGTCAAGTTCGTGAATATTAAACATCTTTTTAATTGTATTTAATTGTTTATAAGCAATTCTTTGTTTTGTTTCAAAATTTTCAATATTTGGAAAAAGCATTTGAAAGTTTAATCCATTCATACAGACATTCCAATCGTATAATATTATTGCTAAATTTGCAATTATTTTGAATATCTCATTATTATTTAATACTTCTATTTTTTTATTAATATTGAATTTAGATTTAAATAATATTTTTTCTACATCAAAATTATTATTCGCAGCTTTGCCATATATTTTTTCATAAATGTCAAATATAATGTTATGAAAAATATTAGTGTAATCATTGGTATTCCAATTATAATTTACGATCACATTCAAGTAATCAATTAGTTGATTATAGTATTCTTTATATTGATTAATATAAATGTTTTGATTATTTAACTGCATTATGTAATTATGGATACTTGCCATTTTCCACAATTTTTCACTTTGTAATTTCTTATTAATTAATTTTTGTATATTATCACATTTAGTTCTTATTGTAAATAAAATTGGATTTGCTTTGCTTCTATTACGAGTACTACTGGCTGTTATATTATATTTATTTGCTTCTAAGTTATGAGAATCTAATTTTCTTTTTTTTGTAATGAAATCATGATTTAAAGACACATTGTCATCTGTATTGGTTTTTTCTTCCAAAATAATTTCATTCTTATTAATTTGATTGATAGCATTTGTACAAATATTTAAATTACTTTCTATTATATCATTATGTTCATTAGCGTTAAAATTATCTATTGCATGACTTACAGACACTAATGCAATACTGCATAATATTATAAATATTTTCTTTGCCATAAAATTCCTCCTAGTAAAATTTTTAAAATTACTTAACACATAAAATATTATTAAACAGAATAATGACTAAATGCAATCAAAAATTTCACATGTCCTTTAAATAAAATAACAATATAATCAGATTAAATAAATCCAAGTATATAGTTTATAATTAGATACTAATAACTTAATATTTTTAATACTTTATTGCACATATTTCAATCATTATTACAATTAATGTTTTTCTTATTTTTTTACAATTTCAAAAACTTGTATTAATATATTACACAATATTTGTGAATTTAGATTAAGATTTATTATAGAACCATTGCACCACTCCGTATCTTGTAGTGTTATTTGTAAATGCATTTCATGATTGCATCAAGACATGATTTTATATCACTTTGTACTATTACTCCATTCAATGAATACATTAATTCTTCTAATATATAACATAATACATGTGCTATTTCTTTTTCCCTACCTTCTGTAACATTACGTACTTTTCCATTATTATCATCAAATAATAAATTATATAGATCTGTATAACATTTGTCTATCCAGAATAAAAGATCGTAAATTAATGTATATCCTGGAGCTATTTGTTCATTATACAACCAATTTCTTATGGTTTCATATTGTTCTGCTTTTTCCGGAGTAATACTATAATTGCACATCATCAAAAGACAAGTTATTATCATTAAAACTTAAACGCGATACAAAGTGTTTTGTGGAACCATTTGCTACATCATAATGCAACGTGATGTTTGCATTTTGTTCACACATAGAATTACTAAACAATAAAATTGCAGCAGTGAAAATTTAATAATTAAAACCATATAATAAATATGTTCAATTTCATACTAACATATATTTCATTATTACTCAATATTATTTTATTATGATTTGCAAATACTTCCTGTATAATTATAGAAAAACTATATTATATATAAACAAATTAAGTTATATATAATACATAATTAATTGTTAGTCTTCATTATAAGTAGATAATTTTATTCTATTTTTATCATCTACATCTATTATTTTTACATTAATTTTTTGTCCAACTTTTGGTCTCTCCATGTTCCTTGGGAATCTACTCCAATTCAATAGTCCTTCTTTTACTCCTATTGATATGAAAGCACCAAAATCTGTTACTCGTGATACAATACCATTAAATATCTGTCCTATTTCAGGATTTGAACATATCATTTTTATTTCATTTATAGCAAGATCCATTAATTTCTTATCTATTGCACAAATATTTACAATTCCACTATCTTCTATTTCTATTTTTACTTTTAATCTATCAATTATATCTTTTATTACTTTACCACCTGGCCCTATTAAATCTCTTATTTTATCTTTATCAATTTGAATTGATGCTAATCTTGGAGCATTGACACTTATATCTTTTCTAGAGTTACTTATAGTATTGTTCATAATATTAAGTATATGTAATCTACCTTCTCTAGCTTGTTCTAATGCAGTTTGTATTATTTCTTGAGTAATACTATTTACCTTTATATCCATTTGCAAAGCAGTGATACCTTTACTAGTTCCAGCTACTTTAAAATCCATATCTCCCAAATGGTCTTCATCTCCCATTATGTCAGATAGTATTATATAAGATGATTTAGTTTTTATTAATCCCATTGCTATTCCAGCTACTGGTGCCTTAATTGGAACTCCAGATGCCATTAATGAAAGAGATGTACCACACACTGTAGCCATGGAAGAAGACCCATTAGATTCAGTTATTTCAGATACTACACGTATAGTATATGGAAAATCATTATTATTTGGTAAAACTGCAGAAATTGCTCTACAAGCTAATTTCCCGTGTCCTATTTCTCGTCTTCCAGGAGCACCTATTCTTCCTACTTCACAAACTGCAAACGGTGGAAAATTGTAATGTAATAAAAATGATTCTTTACTTTCTCCTGCAACTGTATCAACTATTTGTACATCATATGATGTTCCCAAAGTAGTAACAACCAACGCTTGTGTTTCTCCTCTAGTAAATAATGCACTCCCATGTACTTGAGGTAATACATCAATTTTGCAATTTATATCTCGTATTTGATTGAAACTCCTACCATCTATTCTTTTCTTAGTTTTTATTATCTTTTGTCTCATAGTATTGGATAATAATTCTTCAAATAGTGATTCTATAATTGGTTTTTGTTCATCACCAAGTTCTTCTATTAGTGATTTTTTTATTAGTTTTATTTCATTTTGTCTTTCAAGTTTAGGAATTATATTTAAAGCCTTTTTTATTTTATTTAATGTTAATTCTTGAATTTTATCATATAATTCTAAGTATTGTTTCTTTAAAGGAGTAACTTTTATTGATTTTTTATTAATTTTACTTTTCAATTTATTAATCAAATCTATTATTGGTTGTATTGTTTTAAATCCAAAAATTACTGCATTTAGAACTATATCTTCTGGCAATTCATTTATTTCAGATTCGACCATTAATATACCATCTTTACTACCAGCTACTACAAGATTAATATCAGTATTCTCAACAGGATTTAATATGTACTTACCATTACTATAACCTACTTTACAACCAGCAATTGGACCATCAAATGGTACTCCTGATATTGAAATGGCAGCTGATGCTCCTATCATTGCAGCTATTTCTGGACTACATTGTGGGTCATAGCTCAATAGTGTACATACTACTTGCACTTCATTACAGAATCCATCTGGAAATAATGGTCTAATTGGTCTATCAATTAATCTAGCAATTAATGTTTCATGATCAGATGGTTTTCCTTCTCTTTTGACAAATCCTCCTGGTAATCTTCCAGAAGCATAAAATCTTTCTTGGTAGTTTACTGTTAATGGGAAAAAACCAGTTTCTTCATTTTCTTCTTTATCGTATACACAGGTACACAATAATGTAGTCTTACCAAATGATACTAATACTGCTCCATCTGCTTGTCTGGCCATTTCTCCAGTTTCTATTGATAATTCTTTTCCATTCCAATTAATTGTTTCTTTTATTTTCTCTAATATCATTAAATGAATTTAATATTCATAACTTCATAATTATATTTTATCATAATTATATATAATTTATAGATATAGTAATAAATGATAAGACACACTGACACAGTGTATCATTAAATAAATGTAATATTCATAACTTCATAATTATATTTTTCCACAATTATGTATAATTTATGGATGTATTAATAAAGGATAAGACACACTAACACAGTGTATATTAAATAAACATAATATTCATAACCTCATAATTATATTTTACCATAATTATATATAATTTATAGATATAATAGAAAAAAGACAAGACACACTGAAGCAGTATGGCATTAAATGTTATAATTAAATTTCACTATCACTATATATTAATTATGGATGTGCATAGTCAAAAGGAAGAAAAACTGATACAGATTGTTTAAATAAATTAGTTTTATTTATATTACTGTTGTTTTTTATGTCATTCAATAAACTTGATATTTATAATTTCATAATGATATGTAACGTCATATATATTATTTATAGATAAATGTAGTAATTGATTAAACACACTTACATAGTGTATCATTACTCATAATTTCATAATTAAACTTTTCTATAACGGGCTATTATTCCAGATAAAACTATTACAACATATTACTAATGCATTACTGATATACTATAATTCTATGTGTAATATTGTTGTGGTACGTACTGTGTTCCACTTGTACCATATGAAGAATAACCACCGGTATTACTATCATAGTAAGATTGAGTATATCCTGGTACATTGTAATAATACCCATTTGGTGCAGAATAATATACTGTATTGTTATTATTACTTGCTTGTCTAGTATAAATTGCACCATTATATGAAGTATAACCTACATCGTTACTATTATTTGATTGATTATTATATGATGTATTAGGAGTACTAATAGTCCTTACATTACCAGTATTTTCTTTATTTGTGCTACACGCAGTACACAATAACATTACTAAAACTAAAGCAATAAATATTTTATGAGACATTATTATTCTTGAATATAATACATTACATATTCAGTATAACAATGACATATTAAAATATTGTTAATATATGTTAACTATACAATACTGTTATCATGTTTAGTTTTTGGCAATCCATTATTACCATTTAATATTCGTTTATTCCTATTATTGTTTTTAGGGACTGGTGCTGCTTCTTGATTATCTTCGTTTAAAACAATAATATTACTATCTAATTTTAAATTTTTAAACGCGTCAGTTATTTCTAACTTATCAGTGTTTTCTATATTTTGTTTTGATTTATTATTATATTTGTGAGTATCTATGTTCATCCAATTAATATGATTTCTTTTGAGAGTTTCATATAAATTTTCCTCAAACGAATTTATATTGTCGCTATTACGTTTTTTACTTATGAATGTTTTGTTATCTACCAATAACTCTTCTTTAGTGCAGATTTCATTAGTAATATTTTTGTTAATGTTGTTATTACTACAGCAAGAGGAATTTTGTAGTGAAAAATACATAACTATTATCGAAGTAAGAACAGTTTTCAATATCATATTATTATAAATCATTGTCTTGTTCCCAATAATAATATTATTACACAGTTAATGAAAAAACAAGCAATAATTAGTATGGATAATAATACCCATTGTAATAATCATAATAATATGGGTAATAATAATTATTGTAATAGTAGTTATCATAATAGTAATCATTATAATATCCATTATATGGTGGTGCATAATTATTTATTTGTGTATTATTTACTGGTGTAGGTGTTGAATGAGTCACATATGTTGTAGACCTATAACTACGAAATGGTGAAGTAACATTATCTATATAATTACTAGTTTCTGTAATAGTTTCAGTAACTGTATCACATGCACTAACCATCAACGCAATTATTATTATAAATACATGTAAATAAGTATTACCAATCATAATATAAATAATACAGTAAATATTGCACCATTGCATAGTCAATACTATCACATGTTTATTAAATAATTATTAATACTTATACAGTGTAAAAATTATAAATAATCAATACATAGTACTAGTTTAATTACATAGAAATGTTATATACTACATAAAAATATTGATATAAAAAACTATATACCTAAATAATGCTTAAGCAGACTTTCCTAGGAATAGATCCTGGTTTGAATAATACAGGATGGGGAATAGTAGAATGCATAGATAATGATAATTATAATTTAATTGACTATGGAATATTTAAAACTGCATTTTCTGATAGTCTAGAAATACGATTAAATTTTATTTTTGATTCAATATTTAATTTGATAAAAACGAAAAAACCTGATAGAATTTCAATGGAAAGAGTATTTGTTAATATAAATCCTGCTAGTAGTGAAAAACTAATAATGGCAAGAACAGCTTCATTTTTAGCTATTGCTAAGTCTGGATATAGTGTAATAGAGTTTTCTCCCAATGAAGTAAAAAAAGCTATTACTAGTAATGGAAGAAGTAGTAAGGATATAGTAAAAGACAAAGTACAACAAATACTTAACATAAAAGAAAAAATAAAGAAATCAGATGTTACAGATGCGTTAGCAATAGCTATGTGTATAGGAATGATAAAAAAGTAGTATTTGTTTGTATTTATGTTTTTTATATAAACATAAATCAGATATTACAGATGCTTTAGCGACTGCTATGTATGTGGAAATAACGATATAGTAGTTTTGTGTTTTATTATGTAAAAACAAAATTAGATATTACATGGTTGCTCGGCAATAGTTATGTGTATAAGCACAATAAAATATAGTAGTTTTATACCTTTTATGTAAATACACACTGTGTATAGAATTACCGACATTAATTGATATTGATTTTTATAAAAGTAAAATACATTAATGACATATAGTATTATATATAAATGATAATGTTAAAGATTTCTATTTAAAAACAAAAACAAATAGTTTAGTATTTTATAGGAAAGTAAAATATTTTGTAAATAATGTGGTTGCAAATGGATGTGAGTAGTAATATGAGTAATATTTTATTAGTTGGATATGGTATTTCAGGAGTGTCAGTTTTTAATTTCCTGAAATCAAAAGGAAATAATGTTTTGGTATATGATGATTATAAAAACGATGATATACCAAATAAAGTAAATAATATAGATTGGAATAATATAGATTATGTAGTAAAAAGTCCATCTATACACATTATGTACCATAATATACATCCAATAATACAAGAAGCAATCAATAATAATAAAACGATATATTCTACATTTGATATATTTAGATTATATAATCCAAATGCGAAGATTATTGGTATAACTGGTACTAATGGTAAGTCAACAACAACATCATTAGTGTATAGTATATTAAAAAAAGCTGGATTGTCAGTGCAAATAGGTGGCAACATAGGTATTCCATATGGTGATTTGGAACTTTCTGAATATTATGTATTTGAAATGTCATCATATGAAATATCGAGTTCAAAATTATTACAATTTGATATAGGAGCATTATTAAATATAGAACCAGATCATTTAGATTGGCATGGTTCATTTGAAAACTATATAGAATCCAAACAAAAACTACTAGATAATAGTAAAATAAAAATAATATCATATGAAGATGAATATTCTGTAAATAAATATAAAGATACTTCAGTAACAATATCAATTAATAATGAATCCAAAGCTTCATATTATATAAAAGAAAGATTATTAATGCAAAATAATAATATTATATTAGACCTATCTAATGTTAAATATTTACTTGGTACTCATAATTATCAAAACATAATGTTTGCTTATGCAATTTGTAAATCTCTAAATGTAGATGATAATGTAATAATTAATACTATAAATAATTTTGAGCCATTACCCCATAGGATTAATATAGTAAGAAAAATAGATAATATATTATTTGTAAACGACAGTAAAGGTACAAATCCTGGTTCATCTGCTAGGGCATTAGATACATTTATGGGATATAAAATATTTTGGTTAGTTGGAGGTAGAAGTAAGAAAATAAATCCATTACCATATATTAATAAATATCTTGATAGTATTCATAAGATATATTTATTTGGAGAATCTACTCAAGAGTTTTCTCAAGTATTTAAAAATACTAAAGAGTGTGTGGTATTTAAAACAATGGATGAAGCATTAAGAAAAGCATATGAAGATGCAATTAATGAACCAGGAGCTAGTGTAGTATTGCTATCACCTATGTGTGCTAGTTTCGATCAGTTCCAGGGTTTTGAGCATCGTGGAAATATATTTGTAGAATTAGTAAAATCATTGTAAATAATGGCTGATATTTCTAGTATTTTTAGAAAATGGTTTGCATCAATAGACCAAGTTTTATTGTTTACTGTAATTACCATAATTGCAATAGGAATATGGGTTAGTATAGCTTCTACTCCAGCTGTGGCTTTAAAGTTAGGATTGAGTCCATTTCATTTTGCTAAGCAACATGTATTATTAGTCCCAATTGTATTACTATTGATATTGTCAATATCGTCATTACAATCAAAACACATAAGACTACTGTCTTTACTTGGATATTGTGCATCTATTATTTTAATAATATGTACTATACTATTTGGTACTGAAATAAAAGGAGCTAGAAGATGGATAAATATTTTTGGATTCTCCCTACAACCATCTGAATTTTTAAAACCATTTACTGCAATACTTACTGCTTGGTTAATATCAGAACAGTATAAAAATAGAAAATTCCAAGGTATTTTAATCTCCTTATCAAGTGTATGTTTAGCAGTACCACTGCTATTATTACAACCTGATGTAGGTATGACATTAATAATTATTTCTACTTGGATGGCGCAATTATTTATATCAGGACTATCAATTACTATGATTTTAACTTTTATACTTAGTAGTCTTGGAGCTTTAACAGGTTTATACTTCATATTTCCACACTTCCAAGATCGCGTTAGTAGATTTCTCGGAAGTAATGGAGAAGATACTGATTTATATCAAGTACATAAGTCATTAGAAGCATTCACAAATGGTGGATTATTTGGTAAAGGTCCAGGAGAAGGTATTGTAAAAATGAAAGTACCGGACTCTCATTCTGATTTCATATTCTCAGTAATTGGAGAAGAATTTGGCTTATTAATATGTATTTTAATACTAACATTGTTTGCTATATTAGCTATTCGACCTCTAACTAAAGTAATGAAATCAAATAGTATGTTTTGTTATTCAGCAGTATTTGGTATTGTATTTCAAATAATAGTGCAAGTTACCATAAATATTAGTACTGCATTAAACATAATCCCTACTAAAGGTATGACATTACCATTCATAAGCTATGGTGGTAGTTCATTATTATCATCAGCAGTTAGTATAGGATTTTTATTAGCTTTAACAAAATATAACGCATTAGTACACGATTCTATTTAATATAAAATACACATATAATATCATCTATCATAATACTATAGGTATAAAGATTTTTATGGATTCTTTATTTGCCATGTAAATCATAAAATGTATTTATTATATTTTTATTTAAATAATATTAAGAGACATAATATTATCCTATTTATAATTATGGATATTAAAAAGTATTGTTCCTGGAATACATAATTGTACACCAAATGATGATATTGGCTTATCATTAAGTAGTATTTTTTGATTACATACGTATTTATAGACTAATATACAACTTCTTATTATATTAAAATTTTATTTATCTAATTATTTTTACCATCCATTTAATAGTAATTTTATCAAAAAGCACACTATCATATTATTTATCTTAGTTTAAATACAGAATTATACTCCTACAGTCTTTAATGGGATGAGTTCAATTACTTTAATATCTTGTTTCATAAAACTTGGAAATGCTGGGTGTTCTCCACCAACATAAAACCTCAAGATATCAGGTTTATTCCCACTACCTATTAGATGTAACTTAAAATCAAGGTTTTTATGTTGAAAATTAAAAAACCACACAATGTCTTTATTCTGTGTATGTACTTTTACTACACTATCTACAGTAAAATGTTGATTAGTTATTTCATTGATACCATTTGATAATTCCTTAACATTGATGAATTCTTTTTTAATACCATCACATTCTAATATGCAACTCTCATCTGGATTAAAAGTAAGAGACACAGATGCATTACTATTTCTTATAAAAAATGAACACATTGTCACAGCAATACCAAAATAATCCTTAAAATTCACTTTCATTTAGATTTTTTAACCCCTGTGTTTATTTTAACAACCATATCATTATTATGTCAATCTAATTAATACAAACCTGGATACATCAGTATAATATGTATCTAAAACACTATAGGTGTACCAATTGTTATAGAAATTATAAATCAGATAATGAATTAAAACCTAATTCAACATGATAATAATCTGACGCAGTGTTAAAACTACAACCACAAAATTGGTTCATATTATCAAAAGCATATTTTTCTTTATTGCTTTCAACTATTACGTTTGTCAGCTTATGATGTAATTTGCAAGTAACTGAAAAATTATTAAGATTATTACAAATAATTCTAGGTAAATCACATTGATAATTCATAAAATCTAATGATATATTTGGTTTACAATTATTGATACCAGCAAATTCTAATATACATTTATTATCGTTATGAATTCCTTCGAATACTAAAGTATTATTATTAACAAAGATGTTATCAACATTCAATGTATTACAAGATATCTCTTTTAATTTCTCAGCAAATGTTGTTAAATCTAATACTTTGTCAGTATTTTTTCCAGCTACAGAGGAAAATAATAGTTCACATTCTGTATTTCCTTCATTATCCAAAAAATTTATAGTAATTGTTGGAACACTATTTCTATCAACTAGAGACAATGTATTTTGTTTAAATAAATTAAAAGCATTTGGATTAGGATTAATACTAAAATGCAAATCTTCATTTATATTCATATCTTCTAATGCTTCAATTTTTATTGATGTACCACTAATTAATGCAGATTCACCTTTTGGTAACATTGATGAATACCCAATATTGCAAAACACAGTAAATATTATACTGATAAGACTACATAGTTTTTTCATTAAAAACCCACTTAATTATTCTTTCATTGTTAGAATACCATAAATTCCAATGCATTTAATGAAAAAAAATTATTGTGTTATATGTTTGTAAGTTGATATTTTATAACTATATGATAAAAATACAACATAATATAAACTTGCCTGTGACAAATTGCCACAGGTGTATAATTTTTTTATTCTAGTATTAAAGTTCCATTTATATTAAATTTAGCATTTCTTATTAAAATTAACATTTCTGACTGAAACTATTCCACATTGATTTACTGTTGCATTTTCATCAATTGTCAATGTATTTACTTGCAATGTATTATTACCATAATAATTTATATTAAGTGTTATATTATGACCAACTTTGAAATTTAAAGGGATTGTTTGATTTTTACTCAAAGTAATGGTATATGTGTAATTATCAATATTTGAATTATTACTGAAGTATATGTTACATGATTTATTGTTACTACACCCATTAAATTGTATTCCATTATTTGTTTCAACAATACTGTTTACATCAATACAACCATTAGTGAATTTTAATAATCCATTGTTCGATAATTCTTCTTCAGCATCTTCAATTAATACTCTTTGCCCATTACAATAAATATAATGTAATAGATTTGGTGTATGCTCTATTGTAATACTATCAATTGGTGTATTTTCGGTACTATTAGATTTACTAAATATAGTACAAGATATAACTATTAAACTTAAAACTTTAAATATATACATAAAAACCACTCCTATAAAAAATATTTTATAAATCTATAACTTTAGTATTGCATTAAACCATGCAATACTATACAATATTAGTGTGTTTATTTGTGAAGGTGTTGTTTATAAACCTTCCAAATATTGTAGAAAATACATTATAACAATTTTTAAGTGAGCATAATACACCCCAAGAAATAAAACCCTCTTATATTCAGTTTCGCTTTTGCAAGTAAATAAATGAAAGTTGAAAGTTAAGTATTTTTTTTCTAATGTTTTAATCATATCATATAACCCAATTTGGTTATGATTAATATAATATATTGTCTTACAAATTAAACATTATTTAATAATATTCATGTAGTATGTAGATATATATAAATATACTACTTGGTTAAAAATGTTACATAATAAATATTATGCTATAAAAATATTAATATTGATTTGCTGTATTAATATGGATGCTATGAATCAAAATGTTGATACAAATACTAATAATGGAGTTATTATATTTTCAGAGAATAATTATCAAGGAACAAATACTATTTTAAAACCAGGTAATTATTTAATTAGTGAATTACAAAACATAAAATCTATTACGATTCCAAATGGATTAGAAGTATTCCTTAGTAATAAAGATGATTTTGATGATGAAAGTGCTGAAAAAATATCATGTCCATCAGTAGATGAATTAAAGAATAATAATTCAACTGAGGAATACAAGTTAGATAATATTGATACATCAAAGTATAAATACCTATATGTACTTAAAGTTGATTTAAATAATGAAGATGGAATTGCTAGTCATGATGAATATGATTCAAATACTGGTAAATATTTTGGACGCCATGTAAGTAAAGTTAAAGAATTTAGTAGTACCGAAAAAGAAAATCTAAAAGAAATAGTAATTGATTCTAGTCCAGATTTTCAAGGATTGCCAGATTTAACACAATACAAGAATTTGTAAAATATTAAGTTATTATTTAATGTCTTAAAAGGAAAAAGTGAAGATTTTATAAAACAAGAATTTAGTAAAATAATTAATTATATAGATAAAGTAAATCCATTAAAAATTATAGAGATACAAGGAGAATTACCAAGTTATCACACTACACAAAATAATAAATTCTTTGGTTTTAATTTAACAGAATTGCCTACAATTAATAATAATATTCAAGAAATACATCTAATAAATTGTAAAGAATTATCCAGTATAGATTTTAGTAAGTACACTAGTGTAAAAAAAATATGTATGTATGGAAATACTTTGGAAAAATCCACTGAAGCCCAATGGAAAACAATGATAGAACAGCTATATACATTATCAACTAACATTACCAAACAAGAGCAACAGAAAATAGCATTTTTTGCGATCCCTAAAACTATTACTGTGTCAGCATCATTAAAACATATTCAATTGCCTAGGACTTATACTGGAGAAATTCCAAAGAACAGTAATTCATCACAATCACAAATACAATATTTATCAGCATTGGGAGCAACATCTGTAGCTCAAGATGCGTTTAAAGACCAGCAAGCACTAACAGAACTGTATTTACCAAATGTTAGAGAAGTAAAATCTAATGCATTTTATCATTGCTTTAAAATAGAGAAAGTGTCTCTTGATAAATGTGAAGTATTAGAAGAAGGAGCATTTAGAACAAATAGAGCATTACAAAGCATGTACTTACCATTAGTAAAAAAACTTGGAAAACTATCAATAGCATATACTAGAAGTAATAAATTAAAGATAGGTGACTTAAATAATCAAGAATTTAAATCTCAAAGTGAAGCAGGATTATATTTACCATTCTGTGAAGAAATAGGAGACGGTGCATGCAGGGGAGATAATGAAGATAAAGTACAAATTGTCAATGTTAATTGTCCAGTATGTAAAACTCTAGGAGTGGAAGCATTTAGGCAATTAACAGCATTAAAAATAGTTAATATACCAGAGGTAGAAACTATTGGTCAATCTGCATTTGAAGATTGTAGTTTACTAACAAAAGTTGGAGATATTAATGATATATCAAATAATTCAATATATCTTCCTAAAGTAAAATCAATAGCAAATTACGCATTTAAAAATGGAGATAAAGGTCAAAATATCATTATACAGTCTATTATATTACCAGAATGCGAAAGAATTGGGAGAGAAGCATTTATGAGATATAGAACAATGAAAACATTATCGATACCAAAATGTAAATCAATAGGTATTCTATCGTTCTATGATCCATATAAGTTACAAGAACTTGAAGCTACCGAACTGGAAACAATCGGGGCAAATGCATTCCAATATGCTAGTGTACCAATACGCAGTTTTAAAACAGTAAATGGAAATAAAAAAATTGATAATGGATATTTAGAATTGCCAAATTGTAAAAAAATAGAAACAAAGGCATTCTGGGGCAGTGGTGCACATTCTATCAGAGGAACCAATGTAGTAAAATTACCAAAGTGTGAGAGTGCGGCTGATGATTCATTCCGTGCTGCATATCTAACAACTCTAGATGCATCAAAATTAAGTAATAGGGCAAAAATATTATCTACTAGTAAATCTGGTTAGTAAATATTAACAGCATTAAAAATCTTATTCAGGAAAGTAAATAATAATATATTGCAATGTTTATCATATAATTTTTTTTAGATTATAAATCACTGTATCGATATAATCTATAATATCATTTGAATATTAGATGTGAATAATTTTATAATGTGGTTATTACAGGGACTATTAATAATGTTTGAAAATAAACATATTAATAGTAAATATTATGAATTATAATTTACTTTTGTGTAATCTCCACGATGTACCGACTTAATAAAAATAAAAAAATAAGACTTGAAGTTGTTATATTGTAAAACAACAAAAATATTTAAATTAATATATAAGTATAGCAGATAATGCATTACAAAATTCGTATTAAATCAATAGAATCACCAAAAATAAATAATAAAACTAGATTTCGTATAATATATCACTATTAAAAATTTAAATAATCGGTTTTGCGTCAATCTATTATTAAATATTGCTTGAAGTCAGA
This sequence comes from Alphaproteobacteria bacterium, assembly GCA_017475965.1. Taxonomy (GTDB): domain Bacteria; phylum Pseudomonadota; class Alphaproteobacteria; order RUG11792; family RUG11792; genus RUG11792. Next base: position 43,313 of record JAFVEL010000019.1, read on the forward strand.
AAACTAGATTTCATATGTAGTATAAAAACGTTATATTTTAATATTATAGAATAATTGATATGTAATAATATACTATATTGAAATATAATCACTTGATGTGTTTTACACCATGCTTGACTAATATACTATTACTTAGTAATAGTATTATTTTAATTGTATGCATTCAATTGTATTTAAGAATGAACGATAAGGTAAAATAAATACTAACCATATTTTTTTTAATTAGTAAAATTAATAAATATAAAAAAACATGTTATCAATTAACAGCAATATCATATGGACTTTACTATGTATGCCCAAAAATAACATACATTTAATACACGAAGTTATTAGATAAAACAATATTGTATTAGATGATAGAACCAATTCAATAGTAAAATTACTTATATTTATATTATTATTAATTCTTTTTTAACTTTTTCTTCCTTTACTTATTAATAAATAACGTTATTTTAGATTTACAAACATGATAAAAAAGATTTTATTATGTACAGCGATGTTAGGTATTGCAACCTTTGGAATTATTAGCACTACTAACGCTTCAACTCATGGTACCTATGGGCTTAGACACATTATCGATGGTAATAATAATCATTTTATACTTGATAATACTTCCGATATATTTATAAATACTGAAGGGGTAGGGAGTATTTCCAAATAATCCAATTTTAGTAGAATTTATTGTTTAATATAACATATAATTAATATAACTTTTTTGAGCACTAATAATAATATACAAACATAACTAATTACTCTTGTATTACAAAAAATGTAATAATGATTACTACACATATATTACTTATTATGTTTGTAGGAGTATTTTTTATTGAAAAATAGATTTGAAATTTGATGCATAAAATTATTTTTGAATATAATAAAAATATTTGTAAAAGCTCAGACGCAAATATTATTAGTAATAGAAAATAAAAACTAGTAATATGTAAAAAAATATCATAATAAATTATAATAAGCAAGAAATGTTGAATAGTGAAATCTTATAAAAATTATGTTTAATACAATAGAGCATTTATAAATAAAATGAATTATTATTCTCTATAAACAGTGTTACTATTATACGTATTTAAAGATTTTAACTTCAATTCTGCTTCCTTTTTACATATTAATATGTATTCCCTCAAATCTTTTATATCATCATTTTTTGATGCTTTATCAAGCCAATATATTGCTTTTCGTAATGTTTTACTGGATTTACTATACTTAAAGTAAACTGCACCAGCATTGAATTGAGCAGCACCATTTCCCATCTTTGCTGCCTTGACATAACATCTTAGAGCTTCCTTATGGTTTTTCTTTCTTATATCTCCGGAATAATATCCATCTCCTATAGAATTAATAGCTTCTGGAGAACCCATTTTCGAGGCTTTTGTTAAATAAATATCAGCATTTTTAAAATCTTTCTCAGATAAGTAAATTGTACCTAGTAAATAGCAACAATAAGCATTATGTATATTTCTTTGTAAATACTGCTTAGCTATTTTTGATTTATGAGGTAGTAGTTCAAAAATATAATTATCTATAGATTCTTTATTAGTATTATTTGTATTTGAAGCCGGCAATACATTACTAGTTATCAATAATAATATCAACAAAATTTTCAGTTTCATGATATTTTCATAAAAAATACTACTTCTATTATAATTCTATAACACATTAATACATATAAAACCATTATATTGCGTATATTAAAACTTGCAACATTATAATTTTATGAAATACAAAATTATACATATATGTATTTATTTGTTTAGCTCTTATGTTGCAAAATGTTACTATGTTAAAATAATTTGCTAATCTTATAGTCATTACTTTTAGTGTAATTATATATTATTTCTCCATACAATAAAAAATTAAGAATTGAAAATCAATAGTAATAATTATATCAAACATATAAATATTAATCCTATTATTATTCTATACCACATTATTACATAAAAACCATTTTTCTCCATATATTTAATACATGGTTCTATGAAAATAATTCCTATTATTCCAGTTAGTAATACTGCAAATAATGTTTTAATATCTATAGTGTTTAACGTATTGTATTTGTACATATTGATTAATTCCAGAACTAATGAACCACTAATACTTGGTATTGCTAATAGTAATGATGTTTTTATAGCTCTTGCCCTGTCTATATTCAATATTCTACACGCTGTAATACATATACCCGATCTACTAACACCTGGAAATATTGCTAATGATTGAAATAATCCTATTATTATGTATTGCAGTATATTACTTTTACAATTTATTCTGATATTGTACTTATCTGTTACATGTAATATAATACCAAATGCAATCAATGTAATACCAATAATAACAGGAATATCAAAACTGTGCAGAAAATTACTGAATATAGCACCAGCAATTATTACTGGAATTGTACTGAACACCATTAAATTAAAAGCAGTATTAGATAATTTTATTTTATTAGTAAATAATCCTAAAATAATTTTCCATATAATTTGTCTAAAATATATTAATAAAGCTAATAAACTTCCACCATGTAATGCTATTTTTAAAGATAATGATAAATCATTAAATGATAATAATTTAGATATTAAAGTAATATTCGATGAAGAACTAATAGGTAAAAATTCTCCAATACCTTGAACTGTACTTAATACCAGAATTTCAATGTAATTCATATTATCAACAAGTATATTGAACAATTTTAATTTTATACATATGTGAGATTTTTGTACATGGTAAGTTAACTAAAAATTAATACATAATTGTTATTCTATAAGTAGTGATTAATATTGTGGTGTATTATGTTATATAAGATAATTATTATGTGTATATTGGCAACAAGTGCTGTACAAGCAAATTCTATAACAAAGAATGAAATAATAAGCAGTGATTCATCTTCATTATTTCTACAAGAAAAACTAACTAATAACAATAGTAATTCGAGTAGTAGTATTGCCTCTACAACTTCCACTAACAGTAGTAATTCTTCCTGTACAAGTGAATACAGTGGTGACTTTCATACCAAAAGAAACAGTTATGACTCCCAAGATAATTGCATTACATTCATACCAATTAATTCAAATCTGATAAACAATTCAAAGACATTACATAATCAAAATGATATAAAAATAAATCCTATTAATACTTATAATGAGAATAATTTAACGTTGAATAAAGAAATTAATGAATGTTTTATAAAACATCATGGAAATAAGACTTTAGATTTTAACAAAGCCAAACAATTATTATTAACATTATATAATGATTTTAATAATTTAAGTAATAATCCAAAAGATAATAAATTATCAATAGATGCAATAAATAATAGGTTCTATGTTCTTGTAAATATATCATGTAGTTTTATAAAGGTAAATAAAGAACTAAATTTGAATAATAATATAACAGATGATGATATTAATGATGTGTCCAACTTTAGCGAATTATTATACTATGAAAGTGGATTGTTTACTAAAGATGTTATATTAAAATACTTCCATGAAAATAAAGTATATTTCTTTGATTTATTACAACCATTGATATCAACAAACGTAGAATAAAATATTAATTACTTTACTTTTATTTTTAATTGTATTCATATAATTCTGTATTATTCTGTCTTTGAAATACATGTTATTGCTAATTTTCAGCATTCAGTAAATAATTTCCTTAAATTATTATGTCCAACAAAATTAATATTATACATTTCGTAAATTTCTCGTTCATACCAATTTGCATTTTCAAATATATCTATAATACTTCTAGTTAATTTGTTTGTTACATGAGTGTATATACAAACATTCTCATTATTTTCATAATTTAATAAGTGATAATAAATAGTATTACTATAATTATCATTTCTAGTATTAATAGCAAAACAATCAATTAAATTGAAATTATTATTTTTGAATATTAACAAAATATCATATACATTATTATTATCAACTAATAAGTATAATAAATTATTTAATATTTCTCTCTCACAATTATATTGTTGTAATATTGTATCAATATCCATTTAATATATCATTGAACTAAGGTTTTATTTCAAATCTAATTTTTATGTCTAAATGCATCTAAAGATATAATTTTATTTTGTTTTACTTCTTCTGATTCAACTTTTTCTAATTTTATATCTGCAAAGTTAGGAATGAAGTTCAAAGTAAAATCTTCAGATGGATCATTAACTGTTATTAGTGAAGCAAATGGTACATATATGTGTTCATCTGCACTATCAAATGCTAAATTAACAGAAAAACCATAATCATCAACATATAAGTCCCAGAACTCATATTGCAATACTATTGTTAACTCATCATCAAACTCTTCCTTTAGCACATTTGATACTTTCACATCTGGATGTTTTAAGGAAAAAGTAATGTATAAATGTTGTTCATTATTAAATCCAGTTTTAGCAACTTGCTCAAGTATTTTTTTTACTACAGAGATTGAGGCATCTCTCAATAAGTTTTCATAATTGAGTTTTTGATTCACATTAAACTCCTTTTAGATGGAGGGATTCTGTTGATCGGTTCCCTCCACACCGCATAACGTTACTGTTATTTTAACATAACAGCACTGCAATAGTTAAATTTGTCTTAAACAAGAACAATATTTACTATTAAGCAGCTTTCGTTTTTGCAACTTTCCTTTTCCTATTACGGTTGGCTGCTATACGAATTACGTTGCCTTTTCTATTTAAATTGGCATTTATATTGTTTTTAGCCCGATAACGACGGATACCATGCCGAGTGAAAAATAAACCTTTAATTCTTTATGTCGAACCTATTTCGTCCCCATATAATAAAAAATGGTGGAGACGCAGGGTACCGCCCCCTGGTCCATAAAGACTATTCCGTAAACCTTTTATCACTATAGTACCAATGTACAATAATATTGTAACATGAATTGAAAAAATATACAATAGTAATCTATCCATATTTAATTTTTTGCATTAATGTAACACAGTATAGTTATTGTGATTATATTTATTTAATAATTATTGTTTGGCTGACGTTTACTAATCTAATATTGTTCCAATTCCTTGGTATATTGCACAGATTATACGTTTTCTTATTCATGTGTTCTTGTTTTATTATTTTGTCAATTAATTTTATGATGAATTGTCCTCATAGGTAGTATTATTAAAATTACTCTTGCAATTGGAACCATATTCACAATTATTAAGCAAATTATTTTAAGAAAAGTCATTATTACAACAACCAATATTATTAGAATATTTAATATTATTCCAAGTATACTTTAGACAAGGGTAATATTAATTATTTTTGCTAAGATTGTTATTAATATTATTTTAATATGTAAAATAATTAGGCACTCATTTTAATTTTAATGCTACATGTTATCATATACTGCTAATATTACCAGAATAAGTAAAAGTATTATTATTTACTCGGCGGTAATTTTTATTACTGATAAATTTATCCAGTTAGCTTCTATTTAGTTTGATGTATTATTTTCGATTTGATTATTTAATATTTGCAATTTTGTATTATCCATTGTTTAATGTTTAATTCTTTTATTGGGAAATATTTTTTTATTACAATGGTAATATTGCCAAGTTATGTATTTAACTTATTGTACTATTACAGTTATTTTATTATATTCCACAGTTATAATAGCTTTTTTTATAATATTTTATGTTAAAAATAGTACATATGTGCCCAAATGATCGTAATCATATTTTGATATATTTTTATTAAAATGTTATTTTTATTAAAATTGGTATTATGAATTGGGAAATTATTGAAATTGTGAAAATTTACTGTGTGGTAATATTTAGTAATGTTTTGCACGATATTTATGAAGATATCTAAAGTATTTTCTGGTATAGAGATTATTATAATTATCATGAATAATGTTTCCATAGTTAATGTTGGGTAGCGAAGAAGCATTAATGTAATACTTTCAATAGTTGCGATACTTAACATAATAAATTTTTTCTCATGTTATTATATTCCAATTTAAGTTATCTACTTGTATTGTAGATGAAGCAAATTAAGGAATTGTGGAGAAATATTGTAGATGCAATAGCATATTAGTTATAGTAAATCCATTATAACTAACATTTAATATCATGTAGTGTAGTAAAAATTCTATACACATATTAAATAATACAATAATTTTGTTCTATTACATATCTTCGTAATTCAAAAATTCCATTGCAATGCTGTAATATTTTCCACATAATTTGTAAGCAATCTCCAATATTTGAGTCCCTCCTTCATACTATTCATGATGCTTCACGTCATCAACGAAATATTTTCATAAATACGCAACTATATCTTTTGTATATAAATCCTGTTGTTCATTACTAAAATGAGAAGTAATACTATTTACAGCTACATTTTTATTGCACTTCAATAATTATTCACTAGCATTTACCATATAATGTCCTATTGTTGTAAATATTAAACTTATCATTAATTAATAACTTTAAATTACTAATATAAATAAAATACTTCCTATTATTATACTAATACATATCAAAAAAAAACAAGAGGAAAAATAATATTTACTTATATTTTTTGTATTATAATAATATCTTATCTCATATTTTCTAGGTATTTATTTAAATATTTAATTTTCTTTATGCAATTTTTTATATATTATTTCATCATCACATTTCGGACAGTATTCATGTTCTCCAGCTAAGTATCCATGTTTAGGACATATGGAAAATGTTGGTGTTACTGTAATATATGGTATTTTATATTTGCTTAAAACTTTTCTAACTAGATTCTTACATGCTGTGCCACTGGACATTCTTTCTCCCATGTACAAATGCACTACTGTTCCTCCAGTGTATTTTCTCTGCAATTCCTCTTGATGATCTAACGCCTCGAATAAATCATCAGTATATCCAACTGGTAATTGTGAAGAATTAGTATAATAATGAGAATTATTAGCAACGTTATTTCCAGCTTGTATTATGTCGGGATATCTCTTTTTGTCTTCTCTAGCAAATCTATACATACAGCCTTCAGCTGGTGTTGCTTCTAGATTATATAAATGTCCAGTTTGGACTTGAAATTTAACTAGTTTAGCTCTAATAAAATCTAACACTTTTATTGCTAATTCTTTGCCTTCGTGGTCAGATATGTCATGTTTATCATTAGTGAAATTCCTTACCATTTCATTAATTCCATTAACACCAATGGTCGAAAAGTGATTCTTAAATGTTCCTAAGTATCTCTTAGTATATGGATATAATCCTTTATTCATTAATTCAACTACAGTATTTCTTTTGGTTTCTAAACAAGATTTAGATAATTCCAATAATTCTTCTAAATGATTATATAATAATTGTAAGTTACCTTTATGTAAATATCCCAATCTAGCACAATTTATAGTTACAACTCCTACTGAACCAGTTTGTTCAGCTGATCCGAATAATCCATTTCCCCTCTTAAGTAATTCTCTTAAATCTAATTGCAATCTACAACACATTGATCTTATCATATTTGGAGATAAATCAGAATTAACAAAATTCTGAAAGTAAGGAATACCATACTTAGCTGTCATTTCAAATAGTAAATCGGTATTTTCTCCATCCCAGTTGAAATCCTTAGTTATATTATATGTAGGTATTGGGAAAGTAAATATACGTCCTTTTGCATCTCCATCAATCATAGTTTGTATAAATGCCTTGTTTATAATGTCCATTTCTTTTTGAAGATCACCATAAGTAAAATCAACTTCTGTACCACCTATTATTGGATGTTCATCTCTCAATCCTTCTGGACAAGTCCAATCTAAAGTAACATTACTAAATGGTGTCTGAGTCCCCCAACGTGTTGGGACATTCATATTAAATATAAACGATTGTATACAATGATATACCTCATCATAAGACATATTATCTATTTTAACAAAAGGGGCTAAATAAGTATCAAAACTACTAAATGCTTGTGCTCCTGCCCATTCATTTTGTAATGTACCAAGGAAATTAACCATTTGCCCAAGAGCAGTAGATAAATGCTTCGGAGGAGTGGATTCTATTTTTCCAACTACTCCATTAAAACCTTCAGTTAAAAGCATTTTGAGTGACCACCCAGCACAGTATCCACTTAACATATCCAAGTCATGAATATGCAAAAATCCTTCCACATGAGCTGCTGATACTTTGGGGTGATATACATTATTTAACCAATAATTTGCTATTACTTTACCAGAGAGATTTAATATTAGTCCACCTAACGAATAACCTAAATTAGCATTAGCATGAACTCTCCAATCTATATTATCTATATATTCTCTTACTGCATATCCGGCATTTATATTACCACCAGTACTATTTTTATTGGCATGAACATTTGCGTTATTATTAGTTTTTGCATTATTATTAATTAATGCTAATGTCTCTGCTATTACTGAACTTATACTTTCTGCTTTTACTTTTATATCAGATGCAGTATCTTCAAGTTTTGATATTACTAAATTAGTTAATCCATTTATTTCCAATGGATTTGTTTTAGTAGCTTTGTGTATTGTATTAATAATTTTCTCTTTATTAAAATTTTCAATTAAACCATTTCGTTTTATTACATAAGATATATTTTGTTTCATATTACTGCACCTTTCCTAATTTACTACTAATTAAATTTATAGTATTTTCGATACCATATAATGATATAAATGATCCCATTCTTGGGCCATTATCTGCTCCAAATAATATTCGATACAATGATTGGAACCATGCTTTTAGATTATCTTGATAATATTTCTTACCTATTTCGAAAACAACATTTTGCAATACATCACTATTAGTATTACTATCAATATTACTAAGTGATTCTTTCAAATCCAATAATGCTTTTAATTGCGTTTCGTTGGGAGATTCAAATTTTCTGGTACTAGACACAAAATCATTGTAATACACAATTGCATATCTAGCTAATTTTTTCATAAATTCCAGTGTTTCTTCTGATGGATTATTTAAATATTTAGATATAAATTGCATTAGTGTATTTTCATCTGATGTATTACATGCTTGTACTAAATTTAGTAATAATGAAAACTTTAAAGCACCATTATATTGTGGAATATTACCATTATGTATGTGATACACTGTAGTATCTAATTCATTTTTTGTATTATTATAATTATTTATTTCATCTATATAACTATCCATAGCTGATGGTATAACATCGAAATAGAGTTTTTTAGCTCTCTTTGGTGCCTGATACATGTAATATGCTAAACTTTCTTCTGGAGCATATTTTAGCCACTCGTCTATCGATAATCCATTACCTTTAGATTTGGAAATTTTTTTACCTTCTTCATCCAGGAATAGTTCGTAAGTTAGATTTTCAGGAGGTATACCACCTATTGTTTTACAGATTTTTGACGATAATTTAAATGAATCAATTAAATCTTTACCATTCATTTCATAGTCAATACCTAATGCTACCCATCTCATGCCCCAATCAGCTTTCCATTGAAGTTTACAATTACCATCTAATACTGACACTTCTTCTTTCTTATTAGTATCTGGATCAGTATATATTACTGAATAATTATTTAGATTTATTTCTTCTATATGAACTTGTAATACTTTGTGTGAAGTGGGACTAATTGGCAATATTGGACTATATGTTTTCTGCCGTTCTTCCCTCAATGACGGAAGCATTATATTCATAATTTTACCAAAATTTTCCAAAACTTTTTTTAAACAATTATTAAACAAGCCATTTTTATACATCTCAGTTGAGCTCTTAAATTCATATTCAAAATTAAATGAATCCAAGAATCTTCTCAACATAGCATTATTATGATGGGCAAAACTCTCATATTTTCCAAATGGATCTGGAACGGAAGTAAGTGGCATTTCTAAATAATTTTGTAGCATTTCTTGATTAGGAACGTTAGTTGGTACTTTTCTAAATCCATCAGAATCATCTGAGAATACATACAATTTAGCTTTTATATTTGGCATCATTTTTCTAAAAGCATTCATTACTAAAGTAGTTCTTAAAACTTCTCCGAATGTTCCTATATGAGGCAGTCCAGATGGTCCATAACCTGTCTCTAGTACTATTTCGTGCTTATTTAACTTATTAACTCTGGAGACTAGTTTCCTAGCCTCCTCAAAGGGCCATGATTTAGCATTAATATAGGTATCATTCATAATTATATTGATTTCGGATAAAGCTAACATGATAATTCTATCATGTGAATTTTCTATTATAAAGACTTGATATAATTCTTATTACATGATACAATTGAAATAGGATATGGGGGATTAGGGTGTGTTTTATTTCATCAAAAAATTATTATGTGAATATTGTACCACAAGCAGTGTATTTCATTTAAATATAGACTAATATTGTAACAATAATATTGTAGATAAGTTTGTACATTTTTTATAAAGTGTATTATTATAGATATAAGGTTAAGATTTGATAAAGTAGATATACTCTCTACCATATACAAATCTATTTTATATTATATATTATTCTTGGTTGTTCTTTAATTTGTTTATCTTATATTGTATTACATCAAGAAATAGTTTTTTTACAGGACCTTTTTCATAATTTTTTATGTCTTTTGTACACTCATACAGTTGTTCAATAATTTTCTTAAAAAATTTAACATCTTCTGACTCGTTGTTTATTTGATTATTAGTAAAAGGCATATCAATATTGAAATTTTTATTTCTTTTGAACTCACAATCCAGAAATTTGTTAGAATTGTCAATTGCGAATTTCATCGCATCATACTGTAATTTAAATAATATCTTTGAATTTTCATCATTCGAATTACGCTTATTTATTACGTAATCAAGTGTGGAAATTAATGTATTTTCAAAATGCTGAGCCATTGTATCATAATATATTGTAATTTCTGGATTGTTTTCATTACAATAATATAATGTATTTGCGTCTAAAAATCTAGCTACAAAATTCCTAATAAATGGTGTTTTATTTATTGTTTTTAGGAACTTGTTATTATTATATACTATTGATTCATAATACTCATTAATATTTGAAAATATTTGACTGTTAATATTATTTTGAAATTTTTTCAATGCTGTATTGGTGTCATTTGATAGTGTTATTTCATTTTCAATACTTCTTGAGGTACAATTGATTATAAGATTTTGCCATGATGTATTATAATTTTTTTGTAAGCATGTATCGATTATATTATTAATATCGGGATTGTTTTTTATCTTTGGTAGTTGTAATGCTTGCAACTGCCATTGTTTGTTTTGTTGAATTTTATTGTTTAATTTCTGAACTTCTATAATGTAATAAATAGTATCTAATATCTTTTTAATATCTGTATAATTAACATCTTGTTCATTTCCAGGTGTTGATCCATTATTTTGTTTTATATTGTTATTAAATTGTTTTACAATATTATTATTCCAATAATTTAGCAATTTTAATAATACGTAGTTATTATGTAAATTAGTACCATTAATATTATTACTATCTGTGAATCGTATATTATTTAATAGTGTTGTTTTATCTAACAAAATATTATCTCTTTCTTTCTGTGTATTAATTGCATTTTGCTTATTGATTTCATCGGAAATTTTCTCAAATATGTCATCGAATTTCTCGTTAGAAATTGTCATATTACCGTTCTTATTCTTCTTATTTTTCTTTTTATTATGAAATTTTTTATCTTTATTATCTAAGATATTTAACTTTTGATTTTGTATTGTATTATTATTTATTTTGTTATTTTCTTCTTGTGTGTTGTGTTCAGGTTCGGGAACATACAGTTGCTCTTCTTTAGAATAAACCAATTTACCGAAATTCAATGCGTTGTGATTATTATTTGTCTTTATTTCCTTTTCCTCTTCTGTTGTATCTTCATTTGCATGTTCTTTCATATAATTGTTATTGGTATTAAGCATAGTTTGTTCAAGTTTCTCTCTAGTTTCTGAATTTATACATATATCATTATTAAATATTTGTTTGGGATTTATTGTTTCATTATTTTCAATATTTTTTATATTATTTAAACTTACGTCTTTTGTAATGTCATTTGGTGTATTAATTAAATTTATTGCTGTTTTATATTCATTATTTATATTGTCATATATTACTTCAGGTTCATTTTGCTGCACTTCATCTTTAACATAAATTGTTTTTCCATTTTTTTGTACTACTGTTCTAAATTCATACTCATTTTCACTGCTATTGTTTAGTGGAATTCTACTACTATTATTATTAATATTTACTGTATTTTTATAGTTATTTTTTTTGTAATATTGATTGCTTTTATCGGATTTATTTGTTTTGTTATATTTATAATGTTGTTTCTTGTTGTATTTATTCCTTTTAGATTTTATTTTTTGTTCTGAAAGCATTATATTGTCGTTTTTTTCTTGCTCTTCTTCTACAGATTTTGAATTTAATAATTCCGCTAGATTCTTTGGTTTTTGTTGTATTTTATTTGGTTTAGTTTTATTGTCCATACTGTTTTGTGTTAATATTGTATTTTCGTTTTCAATTTGATTAGTTTTCATTTGATCTATTCCTATACTTTGAAGTACATATTTTGTTCCATCTTTTGTATTATTAATATCAAAATTATTACTTGCACTTTGATTAATATTGTTTTCAATTGTGTTATTGTTAAACAATTGATTTATTTGCATACTCAGCATATTACACATTAATTCATTACACTGTGCTAACGATCTCATTATATTAAGTTGTTGATTATATAAATATATGTTCTGTTGCGAATTATGTGCGATTTGGTGAAGCTGACCAATTGTATTACAATTCGAGGATATTTTATTTATTAATAAATCTATATTCGTTGTGTTGTTTTGATAAGTATAATTATTTGATATGTCTAACAACATTTGATTTTTTGGAATATATGGTTTTGCATCTAGATTCTTTTTTACATGATTAAAATCGGTTCTTTGCTGTACTTTCCAATTTAAATTATTATTATTGTTTTTCCAGTTTGTATCTTCTATTTCAAAGTAGTGTTTATTATCTATATTGGGATAGTGTTTATTATTTTTATGCATTTTATATTTATTAAATTTTATTTTATTATTTTTATATGTATTGTTTTTTAATTTTGGATATTCTGTTGTTTCTGTAATGGTTTCGATTACATTATGAAATGCATCATTATTATTTTTGAATTCACCACCAGGTGTTTCTTTATTTCCTTCTTCATCGCTACTACTTATATCCTCATATATATTTTTTAAACTATATTCTGCTTTATTATTACTATTTATTACATTACTGTATTGGGCAATATTCCTATTGTATGTTGTATTAAAACCCAAATCTAAATTAAAGTTTGTGGTATTAATAATGGCATTAGGATCTAATTGTAAATCATTATTGTTATATGTGCTTGCATCCATTCCAATTGCTTGGTAATTATTCACTATTATAGCTATTGGCAAGAGTTTTAATAAATTTTTTATACTCATATATTGTCACTTCAAAGGTAAATGGTTGTTTAATCCATAATCATTTTATAATACGAAATACAATATACTCAAGCATAAAATATTAAATAATCTTAAAATTTTATACAAATAATATAGGTAAGTTATTTCTGTAAAGTATGGTTTACGTGATACAATACAAAATATAATTATAATATATTGTCATTTTTATAAAATTGTCAAATAAATTTTACATAATAATTATTATAATACTATGTAATACAATTGTAGGATGCAAGAATAAAAAAAATATAAATATTAATACTATAATATCTAGTAATTTAATTCAAGATATAATAAACGAAGTAAAAGAAAATTATGTAGAAATCATTAGTAATGAAACATTAGAAATAAATGCTATTAATGGAATAATTAATTCATTAGATGAATATTCTAGATATATTACTAAAGAAGAATTTGATTTTATAAATAAATCTACTAGAGGAGTATTTCTAGGTATAGGTATTGAAATTAATAAATTAAAAGATGGTATAGAAATTAAATCTGTACTAAAAAATAGTCCAGCATCCAATATAGGATTAAAAAAGGGAGACATAATTATCTCAATAGATAATACAAATATAAATCATCTTTCAATGAAACACATAATAAATATATTGAATAATAATAGTAAATTACAGTATAAACTGACAATATTGCGTGATAAAGCAAATACAATAGAACTAGTGCTAAAGAAAGACATAATAAAATTAAATAGTATCAATACTCACATAATAGACAATATATTAATGTTGAATATTTCATTTTTCAATGAAGATACAGTACGTGAAACAATAGAACAAATAAATAAATTACGCTACAAAAACATCAAAGGAATAATAATAGATTTAAGAAATAACCCAGGTGGATGTATTAATGATGCCATTGATTTTTGTGATTTATTCTTGTGTAATAAAACAATTACCATTATAAAACACAGAAAAAATAACAAATCTGAAATAATACAATCAAATAATAATGACATTACAAATGATATACCAATAGTAATATTAATTAATTCTCAAACTGCTTCTTGTGCAGAATTAGTAGCAGCTGCATTAGCAGATAACAAACGAGCTATACTAATAGGAGAAAAAACATATGGTAAAGGAGCAATCCAATCCATTATACCTATTCCAGGAAGAGGAGCATTACAACTAACTACTGCTTATTTCTACTCTCCAAATGGAAAGGAAATTAATAAAAATGGAGTAGAACCCAATATAAATATCATTCAATCTAATGATAATGATCAAATGTTGATAAAATCAATAGAAATATTAACTAAATAATAACGATACAATTTCAAATTATAACTTGCAATGTTTGGCAATACTTAATATGTATTATATAGACATTTTATTAAATAAAATAGTTAATGGATTTTTAAATTTGTATAAATAAAATTTTAATTTAATTAATAATTATAGATGTTTTATAATTATTTTATATTTATTTAATTTGATTTTTTTTATAAACAGTGATAACATTTTAATGTAGTCATTAAAAAAAATTGAAGAATATTGAATTACATAAGACATAGAATATTAAGTATATTATTACTCATTAGTGTTGGTTTTGGCCAAGATATAGATGATAAACATTTTGATTCATATATATCAATTAAATATAATACTATAAAAGCATTATCTGAAAATATAGAATTTAATCCAGTAACATTATTAAATATTACAACCAGTGTTCCAAATTTTAATAATGTAAAAATACTTCCAATATCTCCAAATAATATATTAAATAATACGCCAATAATTCCCAGTAATATATATAATACTAAAAATGAAAATACACTTTTAGATAACAAATTATTAGCACCAGTACATGATGAAAAGCCAGTAAAATCACAATTAAAACAAGTAAAACACAAGATTGATAAATCACATTTAAAAATAAAGCAGAAACAAACTACTAAAAAATATCCTGTGAAAAATTCATCAATAAAAGGATTAATAGCACAAGCAGAATCAAAAAAGAATATCCCATCTGGATTACTAAAGGCAATAGGACTGGTTGAGTCTAAATTGCAACCATACGTAATTAACTATCATGGTAGAGGATATTCATTTAGAAACAAAAGTGAAGCTACAAACTTTGCTAATAATCTAATTAGACAAGGAAAAACGAATTTTTCAGTAGGATGTTTTCAATTACATTACCAATCTCATGCAAAACAATTTAAATCTGTAAGTGCAATGTTAGAACCGTCTAAAAATATAGAATATGCTTCTAAATTATTAAAGCAATTATATAAAAATAATGGTTATAAATGGTCAAATGCAGTAAAAAGATATCATTCTAATATAGATTCTCGCAATAATATATATTATGCTAAAGTTACAAATAAATTAGGTAGATACGTATAATAAATTAATTTATTTATTACTAAGTATAACAAAGTAATGAAAGTATAATGAATCTATATTATATATAATAGAGAGAATATTAAACTGTAATTAAATGTTTAGGAAAATTATATTATATGCAAAGGTAGCAAGAATACAGGCTCTATTAATGTCTGTCTTACCTTGTATATTATCATATGTTTATTGTACAAGGTACTATAATAATACCAATCTGAATTTAATTGCATTTGTTTTTACTTGCATATCATTTACTTTATTTAATCTTGCTGTTAATACTATTTCAGAATATAGAGATTGTATTAAGGGAATAGACAATCCTAATTCTCCAGGAACAAAATATAGACTAGTAACTGGTATTGTTCCAAAAAAGAATGTGTTAAGAATCGGAATAGTAGCATTTATAATTGCTAGCATATGTGGTATTTTTGCATTATATTATTCCTCATTTCATTTATTAATACCAGGAATAATGGGAGCTAGTATTGCACTATTTTATAGTGAATTTCCATTTAAATTGAAATACAGAGCATTAGGAGAAGTATGTGTATTTATATGTTATGGATTACTATTAGGATTTTCAACTGTATTTGCATTAACTAACAATTGTAATGTAGTAGATATAATTACCTTTATACCAGGAGGATTATTAATTACATGTGTTATACTTGCAAATAATATAAGAGACTACTATTTTGATTTAAGAAAAACAAATACAATAGTAACAAAACTTGGATTAAAAAAATCATATGTTATTTTGTATACACTAGCTAGTTTATCCTTTGTAATAAATTGTATATTAGGATACTATGTTGTATTATTATCATATCCAATATTACTAATATCTTTGAAATTCAAAGGACATCCAAAATTCATAAACTTTTTTGGTGTTTTGTTTTTTATAAGTGAAATGCTTATTATTTCTTATTTATTAATATAAATATTGCTCCTGAAATATTCTGAATAATTATATATAGTAAAAATAATATTAAAACTAATATTTTGTTTTTGATTATTAATGGTCAAATTTTCAATATGACAATCTTTTATTCTTGGTTCATGTAACATAATACATTGTTTTATATTATCAGATAATTGTTCTAATTTATCCATTTTATTGATATTATCAAAAGCTAATAAATCTAATATTCCATAGTTAAATGGATTATTTTTAGTTCCTTTAAAATCTTTTATATTGATTGGTAATCTTAATCTAGTAGATAATATATTATATATTTCCGAAATTATAGATTTACCAAATTCATTTACATCTTTTAAATATGTACTATTATTGAATTTATCAAAAAATGACCTATCCAAATTGGAGTTATTTTGAAAGTATTATTATATAATATATTATATTATAATATTGTTTTTTTATAAACAAAAGTGATAATAAAATTATCACAATGTAAGTTTGTATTCTGTAATTTTTAAGGTGAATTTATTTTACAAATTTATATTATATAAAAGATAATATTAAGATAATCTATAAAATATTGTAGATGTGATATACTGTCTATCACAATTTATTTTCATTATAGTTTGTATATAAATACAAAGTAATAGATAGACTATGCATCCAAAATATAAATGACGATACAATAAAACTAAATAATGTCATGGATATGCCAAATATTTTAAAATTAACAGTATCACAAGGTGGTCTTGTATTTTTTATTAGTTGTGTTGTACTCTGTAGTTCTTGAAGAGTAGGTAGTATTGTTTTACATTTTTCTGGAGCAAACCACCAATGATTTTCAACTCCTAAGTGATAAAAACTAAAAATTAATACAAAAATTATCGAAATTAGTGGTAAAAATACAACATTTTTTTTATCAATATAATATAAAGTAAAAATGCAACCTATACTAACAATTAAAAATCCATAACGTGTGAATAAACACAATAAACATGGAATTTTATCAAACAATACTTGTGATACTAATGATGAAATGAAACAAAATAATGATATTAATAAAATAAATCTTAAGTTATTTTTATAATTTATTAACTTAATTATCCACATGTATAAAACCCACCCTGAAATTCTTGTACCTCATGATAATATAAAACATTTTTTTTAAGAATTAGTTAATATTAACTATTGCATCTTAACAATCCATGCTACACTGAACATGAGGACATAAGAAACTCACTAAAAAAAAATACAAACTCTGCCTATTCCAATTAAGGGGTTTTTAGAGAACTTGGAATAGGCCAATGAATAAAATGTCTTCTATAATTAGAACCACTATTAATACACTAAGGGGTTTTTAGAATGTGCAAATTTAAATAAGTTCTAATATTTATATGATTTCGTCAAACAGATGTAGACTATTAATATCAACTCTGTTTCATCAAAATCACTTTTATTTTAACACTTTGTTAATAAACAATGCAAGCATTTTTTTTAAGAAAGTAAAAAATTTTTTATTTGTAATGAAATTAACTCTGAATAGTAGCAAAATAATGCTTATAAAAATTTAGTTCCATATTGAAGATATAAAGATTATTCACCACAACACCAATATATTATTGGAGGAGAATAGCTTTATTTTACACTAAATAAATAAAAATACATCTGTATCTTATTGGAACAAATATGAAATTATAATAAGTAAACAATATATTGTAATGATATGTATTATATGTTACAAGATATGTAGGGGGAGTTAATTTATTTAATCAAAATGAAGAATACTTCATGTAAAATTGTTTTGTCTTTTATTTTTTTACTACAAATTATTAATGTTAATTATGGTTATAGTAGTAATTATGAAATGATACATGGCGAATATTGCACATTACATGTTAATTATAATAATTACAAAGATGAGATACAAAATAATAATCCATCATGGTTGGATAGTATGAATACTTGTAATAATAGTTATAATGAATATTTTAAAGAACAACGTAATACTAAATACATTGAATCACTCATTAAAGATATTGGGAAAAATTCATTACCTGAGATTGAAGTTATTAATACAAGTACACAAACTATTGCTGATATTGTTAAAGATGAAATACAAACAATTGAGTTTAATAAACTCACTATAGATACTGATTGGTATACAAAACCAGGAGGTGGTAATAGTCAGAATACATTCGAATCAAAATGTAATATAACGTACGATGGTGGCACTTGCTGTAGCGTTAATATCAGTAAAAAATCCTGTTGTGATTTCTTTACCAATATGTTTAATAAAATAAAATCATTTATACTTCCCAAAAGAAAACGAGTTGAATTAAAGAATTTATATGATTCTGAATATTTAACTGCTGAGTTAAAGAAGAATGTAGATGAAATAATTAATGATTCTAAAAAACAACTGGAGCAGTTTGTTAAAAATTATTATACCAAGATACCAAATACATTATCAGAAAAAGAAAAACAACAATAATTGTTTTTTATGAAAATCACTTGTGACATAATTAATTATTAAGTGAATTTGATATTATCATTCATAGTGCTTTAATTTCTTTTGTAAAAAAAATAGTAGTATTAATCTCCAATTTATATATGAATATTATTACAATGTATTTGGATTTTTTATGGGATTTTTTATTTCTCCCACATTCTCGTATGGATATAGTATAATAGAATATATAAAATATAGAATGTAATATAGATGTAAAATGACAGAAGAAAGTAAATTATATAAGTTAACACCAACTATGGATTTTGTATGTATATTTGTTATATAAAATAACAAAACAAATACATCTTATTTGTGATATAAATTTAATTTTACATGGTATATCACTCACAAAATCAAATGATAATATATTTAACAATGTAGATTTTGTGTAGGTCAA
>JAFVEL010000020.1 GCA_017475965.1 Alphaproteobacteria bacterium
CTGTTAATTGATAACATGTTTTTTTATATTTATTAATTTTACTAATTAAAAAAAATATGTAAGTATTGATATGAATATTAATGAAATACTAAAATATAGAATAGTTAACTTTATAAAATAAGATAACAAATCATATTAATTAGAGAAATAAATATTTAAAAAAGTATTGATATATAATATTAATATAATATGATAAATATGTTTGGTAATTGAATAGATGTTTAAAAAAGTATTAATAGCAAATCGGGGAGAAATAGCAATTAGGATACTAAGGGCATGTAAAGAATTAGGTATAAGAACAGTTGCTGTTCATTCTGAGATTGATTCTTCACTAATGCATGTTAAATTTGCAGATGAGAGTGTATGTATAGGTCCAAATAGTTCTGCTAAAAGCTATTTAAATATATCATCAATACTAAGTGCAGCTGAGTTAACTGGTGCTGATGCTATACATCCTGGAGTAGGTTTTTTATCTGAAAATTCCCATTTTGCTCACATGGTTGCTGAACACAATATAGCATTTATAGGACCAAGCCCGCAACACTTATCTATGATGGGAGACAAAATAGTTGCAAAAAAAACTATGCAATCTCTTGGAATACCAGTGGTAAATGGTTCTGAAGGTGTGATAAATGATATAGATGCAGCATTGAAAACTGCTAATAATATAGGGTATCCAGTTATTCTTAAAGCATCATTAGGAGGTGGTGGAAAAGGGATGAAGGTTTCAAATAATCCTGATGAATTAAGACTTAATTTTAAATTAGCAAAATCAGAATCAAAAGTAAATTTTGGTAGTGATGCAATATATCTTGAAAAATATTTAACTAATCCTAAACACATAGAAATTCAAATAATATGTGATAATTATGGTAATGTATTATTTCTAGGAGAAAGAGAGTGTTCAATACAAAGAAACAATCAGAAACTAATGGAAGAATCTCCCTCTACTGTATTAAACGATGAACAAAGGTGTAATATAGGTAATATCGTAGTAAATGCATTTAAAAATATAGGATATTCTGGAGTAGCTACTATTGAATTCTTATATGATAATGGACAGTTCTTTTTTATGGAAGTAAATCCAAGATTACAAGTAGAGCATTCAGTTACTGAACAAGTTACTGGTATCGATATAGTAAAGGAACAAATAAAAATAGCCTCTGGCGAAAAATTATCAATAAAACAAGAAGATATAAAAATGAAAGGACATGCTATAGAGTTTCGTATTAATGCTGAGGATTCCAAAACATTTGCTCCATGTCCTGGGAAAATTGAGGAATTATATTTTCCAGGAGGTAATGGTATTCGAGTGGATTCTCATATATATAGGAATTATATAGTACCGCCATATTATGACAGTTTAGTAGCAAAAATAATAGTCCACGCAAGTACAAGAAATGAGTGTTTGAATAAGGCATTCTGTGCGCTTGATGAATTAGTAATAGATGGAATAAATACTACCACTGAATTACATAAGAAACTAATACAAGAAAAAGATATTAGAAGCGGTAATTTTGATATACATTGGTTAGAACATAATATAGCTAGGTTATAATATATTTATATATTAATAAATAAAAATGTTACTTAATAGAATAGAGTATTATTATTGCACATAAGAAATGCATAAAAAATAAAATGTTATATATAAAATATATAGAAATACTTATCAAATTGGAAAATGCAGAATTATATACTTAAATTATTAATTATCAAATTAGTAAGTACAAAAAGATATAATCTCAAATATGCAAAATAATAGTTAATAAACGGTAACCTGAGAGATGTAAATGATGTATCTCTCATATATTTTTTCACACACTATAATATCCTATAAAATTAATAATTAATCAATATAATAAGTGTAAAATCATATAGTGTAATAGCAAGGAAGAAAAAGTATATGAGAAAAGACAACATATCATTGAAGGAAGATCAAATGAAACAAATACAAAATGTACCATTGAATAAACATGAAATAAAACCAATATATAATATATTATTTAATGAGTATACAAATATAAAACATGGATTTTTTAGAGGAATTGATAGTAAAGGACACTCTCTGAGTGTTGGTTTAAATATTGGTAATGATGACGTAGCAATCAATAATAGACAAAGAATTGCTGATTATTTTGGAGTAGCTATTAGTAATTTAATAATACTTAATCAAAAGCATAGTAATATTGTGCATGTAATTAATGATAATAATATTGACAAATACAAGTTTTCGTCAATAAAAAATGCTTTAAATAATGAAGGAGATGCAATAATAACTAATATTCCTAATTTACTAATAGGTGTTAATACAGCTGATTGTGCTCCAATATTATTATTTGATGAGCAGAAACATTATATAGCAGTTATTCATTCTGGATGGCGAGGTACTATTAGTAGTATTATAGAAAATACTATCACTGAACTAAAAGAATTAGGATGCGATAGTATAATTGCAAGTGTAGGACCATGCATCTCTAAAAATAATTTAGAGTTAGAAAAAGAATTAATCCCATACATGTATCGTAAAAAATTTACTACAAATATTGATAATATAAAATGCAATCTTGATATGGTTGGATTAATTAATTATAAATTACAGAATAGTAAAGTAATAAAAAATATTAGTTCAGTAAATATAGATACATTTTCAAATAAGGCTTTCTATAGTTACAGGAGAGCACACCAAAAACGTGAAGGATTACAATTTTCAGGTATTATGTTGGTAAATAACTAAATATTATAGTGAATACTTTACTTAAGAATATTAATCTATAATTTAGTCATGAATTAATCGTGATGCATTAGTGAGTGAACATCATTAATATCATGTAAATTCTACTACGAAATATTTATTTGTATGATATTTCTTTATTATTAAAAAAATATTGGGAATATATTGCATAATTCTTTGGTTTATTTGTTAATATCAAATATATGTTAGTACCAGTGAGAATATATCTCACTGTACAATTTAAATTTCTATAACAATTATCTAAAATAAAATATTGTAGAAAATATTAAGTTATCTCATATCTTCATCAGATTCGATGTAATTATCGTCTTCGTAATTATTATCTTTTAATTCTTGCATATGCTCTGATTCATCTAATTTAGTTAAAATTGTTTCAATTTGATTCTCATTAATATTATCGTCGTTAGATATTCTTCTGACTTCATCAATAAATGCATGCCATGTATTTATTGCAGGATCACATTTAAGAGCTTGAAGTACATATTTAACTAAAGGATTTATCTCCTGATATATTGCTAATACTTCCGTTCGAGGTACATTGTAGTTCATTACAATATTTCTTATAGTATAACCAGCATCATTAAGCTTTTCTATTATTGTGTTCTTAGGAACTTGAACCTGCATATATCCATATTGTTCGTCATTTATGTCCATAGATTCTACTGGATTATATAAATCAATTACTGTTACGAATATAAAACCTAATGATAAAATTTTAAAACTATTCATATTTTTTCCCCTTTTTTCTTTATTATGTGTATTTAATATATATTTCACATCAAAGTCCTTCAAATACAATACTACAGTAATATTATTAAATAATAGTTAATATCAAAAAAAAAA
>JAFVEL010000021.1 GCA_017475965.1 Alphaproteobacteria bacterium
TCTAACTAGTTTAGATGCTATTTTAGTACAATATATATTGTGAGTCATTACACCAAGATATTTATACAACATCATTACATCAAATCTAGCATAATGAAAAATTTTTATTATATTGTTACTATGTAATATGTTTTTTATATTGTCAGCATTTTGATAATTATCAAATTGTATTATATAACTTATATTATCTCCTTTGCAGAACTGTGCAATGCACAATCTATCTCTATGTGGATATAATCCCATTGCTTCAGTATCTATAAAAATCTCAATGGTATTATCTGATCATTAATATTTTTATTTATATATATTAAATTGAGCTTTACGTATCTTTCCATTTAATTTGATAGAACCATCATTTATAGCTTTTGTAAATAATCTTATAAGTTCTTTATAATTGTTAATTAATTTAAAATAATTGTGTTTTTCAAAATATAACTTATTAATAATATTGTTCAAATGTGCTACATTACTATTATTTCATAATTTTTGTAATTAACTTTTTGTGATTTGGCAATGTACAAATACTAATAATACTACTATAATATATTTATTAGTTTTTATGTTTATTAGTATGATAGATTTAATATTCAGTAAATTTATTGATTGTTTACATTTATTACCAAACATTATTGTATCATTAATTAATTATATTTTCTGTGTATTTATAATATTCATTGTAAATAAATACTTTAAGTACATTGGATTGTGTTGTTATTCAGTATTGTGTGGAATCATTTCTAATATACAAGTGTTATATCCTGTAAAATATGAAATAATTAATTTAACTACATTACTCGGAACATTTGTGTTTTCTACTACTTTTTTAGTTACAGATATTATAAATAATCAATATGGAAAAGAAAACGCAATGAAATCAATATATTTTACATTAACGTTTGAAATATTTTTCCTAATAAATATGCTATTAACAATGGGACATACTAGTGTCTCTCACGAGCAATCAATATCTCTAGGAATGGAGGATAACGTAAAATCAATTCAAACTATATTCTTACCAGTACCTCGAATACTAATATCATCTTATATATCATATCTTGTTTCTCAAATTGCAGAAGTTTTCCTACTGAGAAGAACAAATAATAATATTATAAAACATAATATTGCATTATTTATTTCTACAATATTGTTAGATAATATAGTATTTTCATTATTGGCTTTTTATGTATTTTCTCAGCAAAGCATGTCATTAAATGATCTAATACAAATTATAATTTCTTCAATAGGAATCAGATTACTATGTAACTTCTTGAATACTTTATCATATAAAATAATATGTAAAAATATATGAATATAGCATAACATAATATTATTTTTTATATATTATATAGAAACAACACATCCAACAAAGTATTATTTTTATATTGAATTTGTTTACATTATGAATTAATCATTTGTTCAATTCTAAATGATTACTCGAATTTTTTCTAAATTTCTGATTGTTCTTGTGTGGAGTTATTTTTTACTATATTGATTATTTTATTAAATCCTCCATTAACATTAAATCTTTCAACTACATTACTGACTAATTTAAATTCTATTGATAATTCTTTATCTGTTAATATTGTCAAAACAAATTGTATAAAATTACCAACATTTTTATACTGTTCAATTTTGTCTAAGTCTGGATAAATTAATTTACTTATCTTCCTCATGAATTCTTGACGATATCTGTTGTAATTATTATTTTTTTCATGATTTAATTTATACATATCTAATAAATTCTCTATTTTATTTAATATATTTTCTTGTTATTTTACATCTTTACTATTTATTGTATAGATTATTTTTTTATTGTCATCATAAAAATTATTTATATTATAACTATTCCTAGTACAATTACTTATTGATGGAATCGGCTTATATTTTTCCCATGATAATTCTCTGTACTAAGACATCAATAACAATATATCTGTATCGTATTCATCACATGTGCACTTTATTGGATCAAACACAGCTAAATCTAGATATATTAATTCAATACTTTCTTTCTCTATTTCTTTTTGATCATTTCGTAATTATTTCTTAGTTTTTTTTAATCCAACGTATTATTTAAACTAGATGATGACGCTATGTTCATTCCACTAACAAGTAGTATGGAACATAAAATAGATTTTTGTATGTTATTCATTTTTTCCTCCTTTTTATTTATTCTTTATATTTAATACATACTTCATATAAAATTCCTTCAAATACAATACTACAGTAATATTATTAAATAATAGTTAATATCAAAAAAAAATAAAAACAAGTCAAGTATAGTAGAATATTAAGTATAGGATTATAGGTGTTTATACTGTGATTGATTTGTGATGTAGTGTGAGATTTACTGAGAAGTAATAAAGTTGAGTATTGTGTGGAAAAACATAATGTATCAAAAAAAAATAGTTAACAATATAAGTACTACAACGTATGATTTAATTAGTGGAGTGTTATTCGTTGGAAATTCGTATGAAATTTAATACATTTAACATGGCATTTTCAGTAGTTTTATTTTGTAGCATATTGAATAATACTAGCACGTCAAGTGGTCATTACCATAATAATAGATATAATACAAATTATGATACAATTTCGGAATTGGAATATGCACTTATAAAACATAATAAAAATGCATATAAGTGCTATACATCTGTTATGGAGTGTAATAATTGTATGTCGGGGACATGGGAAAGCAAGCACAAACACATATTTGATTCGGACAAAGAAGACTGCTTAAAAAAGAATCTATGCAAAGCAGAAAAATATCTTTTGAAATTAGACAAATACCAAGAATAATTTGATATTGCATGTAAAACACTTGATAAACAAATTATGATGTGGGAAAGAATAATATATCGATTTGCAGGTGATAGGTCTCCAAGTATTGAAAGAATAAAACGTAAATATTATTATCTTTTCAATATTAGAGAAAAATACATATATAATTTCCCAGAGAAATTCAAGTATAATAACTTACAAAATCAATTTAATGAAGTAATTAAAAAATTAAAAGCAGATAAGATATTGTAGTAAATGACTCAATTTAAAAATATCATTAACAATGAATAGGTTGTTAACTATAATATAATCTATTCATTATAACTTATTATAAAAAGTAGAAGTATCAAAATTGCAAAATATTTATATATTGTTTATTTTGCTACTTATATTAATTATATATATTTAACACTCAATTATTTTGAAATATTACATTCTGTCATTTTTATCTTCAAGATATCTGCAATCTTACTCACACTGATTCTACGATAGTTAAATTGCAATTTGTTGCAATAATTACAAAAAATCTTGTAAATAGACAACTCTATATTTATTAAATAGTTAATACAACTACAACTAATACAAACTAATATATTATGCAATAGTGTTGTCATCTTTTGGAGAAGTATTGCCAATCATTATGTCTTTTATTTTATGATGCAGAGTATTTATTTTATTCTGCAAACAAATAAATTTAAAATCATACACTTTATTACTGTTTGATTTGCAATTACTTTGTAATCTTGATAAATCATTCTTCGCATTTATTTCTTCCTTTAAAATATACTTTAATTCATTATTAGGTTTATTATAATATGGCATAATAATTATTCATTGTACTCTCTCGTATTTATTATTTAATAAATCTACCAAAATTGCAAGATAAATATTAATAAATAGTAAAGATATGTAATGTTGTAAAATGTGATATAAATTACATCTTAAGGATTTATTAGTTTTTATTAGAACGTATATTATTTATCATAAACAATATTGCTACGTATATTTCACTAACAATAATTATTACCAGTATTAGTAATACGCTATTACTAATGTTTTCATGACATATCACATTCAATATACTTGATAAAGTAATTGTTTCAATGGATATTACATTTTTTATTAAAGTATTACTCTCTACTAGTCCTATACATCCTATTATTAATAATATAAAACTAGTGAGCAATACTTCAAGTTGCATAATTTGCAATTACATATAATATTATTTATTTCTTTAATTTATCTATTTGCTCTTGAGATTGTTTTGTTTTAGGATTGTTTTTTTCAAATGCTGGATCACTAGAAAACTTCTCAATTATTTCTTGTTGATTCTTGGATAAATCAACTGGTGTTTCAACTATTACATTAATAAATAAATCTCCATATCTTCTATTGTTTCTGCTGTATAATCCACAAGCAGATATTACAAATTGTGTATTAGATTGAGTACCGTGAGGTATTTTTATCTTATGATCTTTTCCAGATAAATCTTTAACAATTATTTCTCCACCTAATATGGCAGTAGTTATTGGTATATATACAGTACAATACAAGTCAATACCATTTAATTTAAAGAAATCATGAGGTAATAGATTAACAAATACTATTAAATCACCATTTGGTCCTCCTTGGTATCCGGCTTCTCCCTCTTGCCTAAATACTAGTTCAGTTGGTCCTATTCCAGCAGGAATAGTTATATCCAAGTTACGTTCTCCCATAACTCTACCAGTACCATTACATTCATGACATGGATTTGATATTACACTACCACTACCACCACACTGTTGACATACTGTATCGATAGTAATAAATCCATGTTGTTGTCTGACGCTTCCACGTCCTCCACATTTTGGACACGCAGATGGTCCTTTACTGTTTTCACATCCACTACCATTGCATTTTGAACATTTATTGTATGTTTTATATCTTATATTCTTCTTAGTAGTTTTTAATGCTTCTTCTAATGTTATCGTTATGTCATACCTTATATTTGATCCTGGTGGAGAACTTCTTCTTTGTCCTCCTCTACTTCCAGAAGCAGCGTTGCCATTACCGAATATATCACCAAACACATTAGAAAATATATCAGAAATATCTGAGAAATCACTAAATCCTTGACTAGAAAAACCAGAAGGACCTCCATTTTGGAAAGCACTAGAACCATATCTATCATATGCAGCTCTTTTTTGGTCATCTTTTAATACGTCATATGCTTCGTTTATTTCTTTAAATTTTTCTTCTGCATTTTTGTCGCCAGGATTTCTGTCTGGATGATATTTTAATGCTAATTTTCTATATGCTTTTTTTATTTCTTCTTGTGAAGAACTTTTATTTACTCCTAAAATCGCATAATAATCTTTTCCT
Organism: Alphaproteobacteria bacterium; assembly: GCA_017475965.1. Classification (GTDB taxonomy): domain Bacteria; phylum Pseudomonadota; class Alphaproteobacteria; order RUG11792; family RUG11792; genus RUG11792. The sequence continues at coordinate 5,143 of JAFVEL010000021.1, forward strand.
GTAGACATTTTTTTATTTTATATATAGTTTAATAATTTAATTTTAACATACTGTAAACAAATATAAAAGATTGTTTTTAAGTCACAAAAATACAATTATTTATAACTATCTTATACAAATAAGTTCAAGTTTACATTGATTTAGGGTGATTTAGTAATATAATTTAAATAAGGATGTTTATAATTTTAGTTATGGTAAAACCATGAATGCAAAAATTTTATTAGGACTAATGGCAATTGTACCAGTTATTTTAGGTGGATGTACTAATAAGTGTGGAATATCTACAAAAGATGGTGCTTCAGCAGCAGCTACAGGAGTTTCAGTATTAGAACAAACAGGAGCAAATAACATATACTTCAATTTCGGTAAATCAAACTTGACAAAAGAAGCAACAGAAAGAGCAAAATTCCAAGCTTCTCAAATACAATCATCCGATCACGTAACCTTGGAGGGACGTGCTGACGAACGCGGTACATCTGAATTTAACATGGCACTGGGAGCAAAGAGAGCTGAGGCAGTTAAGAAAGAATTAGTAGCAAATGGTGTAAGTGAAGGTAATATATCCACAATATCTTATGGAAAAGATAGTCCAGTAGGAAACAGAAGTGACTATAAGGATATTGAAGAATATCATGCTTTGAACCGCGTTGTTACAACAGTAATAGATACAAAATAATAATTATTCATAATGGGGGATTCCCCCATATTAATCTTTTGAATTATGTTATTGTTTGATAAGATTTCGGATTGCTTTGATAAGTATTATAGTGGTGTTAGATTAACTTATAAAATACTAGTGTTTATTGGAATATTACTTTACTTTACATATCAAGCCTTTACAGGTGATAATGGATACAAATCATATTTAATAATAAAACAACAAGTAATTGACAAACAACAAAAATTGGATAAATTGAAATATCAATTAAGTGAATTAAAACAAAAAGTTGATTTATTAAGTAGTCAATCTTTGGATTTAGATATATTAGAAGAACGTTGCAGAATAATGTTGAATTACAGTTATCCAAGTGATATTATTATTAGATCTAAAACTATTAGTTGATTTTTATTATAGATTATAAAATAATCGCATTGTATAATAAAATTATATATATTCATGTCTATTAATAATGTTTAGATTTTCTTTTGTTATATTAATAATTTGTACTGCTAATTTTATTATTCCAAATGCTTATTGCAAACAACAAGTACCTAAAACCAGCGCATTCCAAAAACAATCATCATTAGTAGTAGATTGTTCAAATAAAAAACCAATAGTACTATATAATAATTCTGCTAATGAAATAAGACATCCAGCTTCATTAACTAAACTTATGACAATATATTTATTATTGGAGGCAATACAAAATAAAAAGGTAACATTCAATACTAAATTTAAAGTATCTAAATTTGCTGCACAACAAATGGCATCTAAATTACATCTAAAAGTTGGCTCCAAAATTAGTGTATTGGATTGCATTAAGGCATTATTAGTGAAATCAGCCAATGATGTGGCAGTAGTAGTAGCAGAAGGATTATCTGGTAGTGTTCCTGCATTTTGTAAACTTATGAATAAGAAAGCAAAATTACTCGGTATGAAACATACTCATTATGAAAATCCATCTGGAGTACCAAACACAAAGCAGATAACATGTGCTAATGATATTGCAATACTTGGTTTATCGATACTGAATAAGTTTCCCAAGTATTGGCATTTATTCTCTATAAAAAATTTTACATATAATAATAAAAAATATAATACTCACTGTAAAATACTAAATTGGTATAGAGCTGCTGACGGTGCAAAAACTGGTTATGTTTGTGCTTCTGGATATAATTTATGGGTTACAGCAACTAAATTTAATAAAGAAGGAAAATCAAAAAGATTATGTGCAATAATATTTGGAGAAAAATCAGGTAGAGAAAGAGATTTTAAAGCAGCTAGATTATTGGATAATTATTTTGGTGATTATACATTACTTACATGCAAGAATAAAGTACAAAATAATAAATCTAAAAAAGAAAAGAAAATTGAACAAATTAATACTAAGAAAACAGATAAAAAGAAAACTATTAAAAAACTAGATAGTAATAAAATAAATAAAAATCAAATAAATAATAAACCAAAGGAAACAGATACAATAATATATGAATTAGAATCATTCCCAATGGACGATATTATTAAATCATCTGGAAAGAGTAAAGAATATTTCGATGATTTGTACAAGGATGATGTTCCATTACAAGTAGAATCATCCACTCCCATAGATTTTACAACTACCAACAACAATAAATTATCTAATAATAGAGTTTCAGCTAACAACAAATATAATAGGAAACAAATTAATACAATGAAATTAAACAAAAAACAAAACTAAAAATAAATTAAATAAGAATACCAATAAAACTGTAATAAATAAAGCAAACAAGAAGAAAAATAAATAATATGATTATAAATTAATAATTAAGTATCAAATGTTTTAATACTGTACTATTATATCTGGTATTTTATGTTTTTCTACATAAAGAAAGCATTCATAACATGCCTTCTTAAAATGTTTATTATTGTTGCCATCCATCAGTTAAATGATCTAATGAACATAAACCCTGAGCTAAGTCATGAGAAAAAGGATTGATACGTCTACAATCAATCCATATCTTTTTATTTAATACATTTGTTAACTGATCCAAGAGATATGCCCCATCA
>JAFVEL010000022.1 GCA_017475965.1 Alphaproteobacteria bacterium
CCATCTGGACCATAGTAATAATGTATTAAATTACCATTAGGATCATAATAGTAGTAAACTGGATTACCATTATCATCGTAGTAAGCAAAGTTGTTGTTATTGTTACCATTAGTCTTATCATTTGGATTTGGAGTAATTTTAGGACCAACATTTTGTGGAGTTAATTCTTTTTTTGGTGGATTATTATGATTATCATTTTTACCATCATCATTAATGTATATTATTTTACCATCTGGACCATAGTAATAATGTATTAAATTACCATTAGGATCATAATAGTAGTAAACTGGATTACCATTATTATCGTAGTAAGCAAAATTATTGTTATTATTACCATTAGTATTATTATTTTGATTACGTAATTTTTGCAATTCCAATTCTTGTTGTTTTATTATATTGTTAAGTTCATTTCTTTGTTGTTCTGTTAAGTTCTGTTGCTCAAGTAATTTTTTCTTGTTCTGTTCTAGCATTAATTCTAAATAATTTTTGTTCCAATTTGTTCCAGAAACTGGGGTGTCTGAACTATTTGAAGATTGCTGTTTATAATTCATAAGTACTCTAATAATATCATCAAGTGAATTATTGGATTGTGAAAAAATAAGTTGTCTTAATTGATTTAAGGTAGCTTCATTAATATTATTATTTATATTATTATCAATCATAGGTGGATTATATATTCCTCTCTTCCAATTATTATTTGATTTTGCATCTTGTATTAGTTTTGTTAAGTCTTCAAATGAACATTTTCCACCTGCCACATTGTTACAGAATAAAGCTTTTATTTCATTAATATCTTGTAATAACTGCTTTAAGGTTTCACTATGCTTATTAACACTTTCCTCTAATTCTGAATTCTTTTGATGTATTTTTTCAATACTATTACTATAATTCTTGATATCAGTCTTTATATCATTAATTTGTTTGATATTTTCATCTAATTTATTCAATTTTCCATTTATATCTGTTATATTATCTTTATTATTTTTGTCTAAAGAGCTTATTTTGTTATTTAATTCAGTAATATTATTTGTTATTGTATCGTGTGCATTTTGTTGTTCATTATTTGTTTTAATAATATTGGCTTCTAATTTGGTTACACGTTCTTCTAAGGGTTTTATTCTATCTTGTACTTCCCCATCTGCATTAACAGATGTTATAAAAACATAACATAGTAATAATGTGTAATTGGATTTTATTGTATTCGTTTTATACATAACATACCTCTCGAAACATATGTATTTTATATATCTATATGAATATAATCTCATAATTTTATTTAAAACATATTAATTTTAGTCATAAGCTATTGTTTTGTTTTGAAAAGTGTTGTACAATTTAATTGTAAGCTGAAGTAGCTTAGTGGTAGAGCACTCCCTTGGTAAGGGAGAGGTCGCGGGTCCAATTCCCGCTTTCAGCACCATTGATTTGTATTATGTTCTGTGTAGTTGTTTGTCGTGAGTTATTTCAATTAATAAAAAAATGTATCAGTTTTTGTTGCATATTAATTATTAATCTAGTTGCTTTAAAGTTACAAATTTTCAATCTATTATATAAAAAAATTGATAATTGTATTATTTATTAAATGATAATAAAAAAATATTGGTTTTTAAAAATAACAATAATATTAAATTCTTCTCATGTGCTTTTTACTTCTCCCTCCTTTTATATGTATTATAGTATAATAGAATATATAAAGTATATAATGTAATATGAAAGTAAAATAACAGAAGAAAGTAAATTATATAAATTAACACCAACAATGGATTTTGTATTTAAATACATCTTATTTGTGATATAAACTTAATTTAGTTTTACATGGAATATCATTCACGAAATTAAACAATAATATGTTTCAATTTGTAGATTTTGTGTAAATCAAGATGA
>JAFVEL010000023.1 GCA_017475965.1 Alphaproteobacteria bacterium
AAAAGAAAGAAAAAACATAAGAAAAATAAAACAAATAAAAATATAATCAATGTAAATACTCAAGATAATCAGGATGCTGCAGATGTAAGTGAAATAATAGAAGATAAAAATGAAACATTAAATAATAATAAAACTGATAATCAAGTAGAAGAGAAAATAGATATATCAGATAATATTAATACTAACAAAGAAGGGATATCAAATAATAATATAATGAACACTAATAAAGAAGCAGAAAAAGATATATCAAAACATGATAGTAATAAAGCTGGCAAGATTATTTCTCATACAGAACAAAATATAAATATGCTACATGTAACATGGTTGATTGTTAATCAATATATTAATCAAAAAATTGAGCAAATAACACATTTGAATTGTAATAATGAAAAAATAAAACTACCAATTAAGTTGATAAATCAATATACGAAAGCAGATTATGATAAACTCTCTAAAAATAATAATGAAATCATGCTTGATGTTTATGATAAATTACGAAATACTCCCAATTCACTACTGTCCGAAAGTATTTCTATGCCTACTGTACATTTGAATATGAACGTATATGAATTTATGATTGGTAAAATTATTGAAACTCAGAAGTACAATGACAAAGTAATAAATACCAATTTACCATTTCCTTTATTACAAGTACAAATACAAAAGCTAGAGAACTTGTTATTTTCAGATGATAAGTATCAAAGATGTATTAGAGATAAGATATATTATACCTTTATTTATTATAACGAATGTAAATCTCCTATCTTACCTAATAATATATTTAAATATTTGCCAAATAATGCATGTTGCTGGTGCGTATCCAATTTAATGACCAGTAAAATACAAACATTACAAAAATATAATGATTATTGTACAAAAATTATTGCAAATTACTCGCATGACAGTAATACAAATAAAACAAATTTATTCAAACAATATTTTCAATATATTATGAAAATTATAGTAAATTGTATTACCAATTCAGATTCCAATTCTACATATGAGAAGGAATTAGTTAATATATTGAAAAATCAATTATTAGATATCCACAGAATCATATGTTCTAATTCAGATCTTAATACAATAAAACGAGAATTTATTGAAAGTATTACAAATAATGTGAATAAACTAATGTCATATGTTGATTTAATATGTGATACTGATTGGTTTTTTAAGTCCCAATCTATATTAAATGATTACAATAAAATGATTGATAGTTTTAATTATGAAACATTAAGTTTAGAAAAAATAAATAGCGCATTGGCACAATTTAGTAAATATAGATAATTTATATTTAATACATTGGGAGTAGTATTTTTTTGTGAATAGCGTAACAAAAATGATTTACAGTTTTTATAAAAAACGCCTGTTAATAGAAGTGAATATAAAGATTCTTGTGTTAAAATAGTCATTACATTGAAATGGAGCAATATCAATGGTTGGGAAGAGAGGGTTTGCAATACAAAGGCATAATAGCTTTGTATCTGTGAGACCAAAGTCTCAGTGAACCTCCGACATAAGTTGGTGTTTAGAGTATGCTGAGCCACTTCCTGTTTATATAATTGTGATAGATATAGTATTCCCAAAAATACATCTCTAAAAATACTTTTATGAATCAATCTTATAACTACTTAAAAATGCAATTATTGTTATTCGAGAGAATAGAATTCGCGATACAAAAAGCCCTATATGAAACTTGTCATCACTATTGAACAAATTAACATTACTGGTCGGGAAGAGAGGATTTGAACCTCCGACCCCTTGCTCCCAAAGCAAGTGCTCTAGCCAGGCTGAGCCACTTCCCGTGTATATGATTATTGTATCATATATGTTATATACGAATCAATACAAATATAACATGGAAATAAATGTCGGGAAGAGAGGGTTTGTAATACAAAGCGCAACAGCTTTGTATCTGTGAGACCAAAGTCTCAGTGAACCTCCGACCTAAAGCAATGTTCAGCCTAGGCTGAGCCACTTCCCGTGTATATGATTATTGTATCATATATGTTATATACGAATCAATACAAATATAACATGGAAATAAATGTCGGGAAGAGAGGGGTTGTACATCTCCGATTTAAAAATTGTTGTAAAATGTTCTATTACAAAATTGTTGTAGCATATATGTAATAATATGTGTAAAAAGAACAAAATTATACATGTATTATAATATAATAAATATATATGTTGTATAGTTTGTTTCAAAATAACATGAGTAATGCTTTGGATATTGAAAATAAAGATATAAATAGTTTCATTAATTTATTGCATCATGGTGACTTAGTTGAAGTATATACTGATGGTTCATGTATGGGAAATCCAGGACCTGGAGGGTGGGGTGCAGTATTCATATGTAATAATTACCGTAGTGCTCTATCGGGCTTTGAAGAAAAAACAACGAACAATAGAATGGAATTGAAAGGGGCTTTGGAAGCATTAATTGTATTGCCACAAATATTGATTAATATACATGTCTATACTGATAGTGAATATGTGAAGAATGGTATTACAATGTGGATTCATTCTTGGATAAAAAATAATTGGCGTACTCAAGATAATAAGCCAGTAAAGAATCAAGATTTATGGGCGCAACTATATGAACTTAATGAAAGTAGAAATATCAATTGGCACTGGGTAAAAGGACATTCAAATTGTATTAATAATGAAAACGCAGATTTTCTAGCAAAGAGTGCTATATTGAAAAATACTAAGAAATAATTATGTATCATTTAATATATCAAGAGTAATAAAATGCATTTTGATCATAATACAAATAGTGGTATTTTTATAACTTTTGAAGGTGGTGATGGTTCTGGTAAAAGTACTCAAGTAAAATTATTGTATAAATATTTATTAGAAAATAATTATCCAGTAATAATGACTCGTGAACCTGGTGGAACACAAATAAGTGAACAACTGCGTACAATATTATTACAAGGTAATGTTAATAAAATGAATGCCATTACTGAAGCATTAATATTTCTAGCTGCACGTTCTGACAATTGGGAAAAATTAATAAAACCAGCATTAGACAGTAATAAAATAGTTATATGTGATAGATTTCAAGATTCTACAATAGTATATCAAGGTATATGTAATAATATTAATATCAATTTATTAAATAATATATGTAATACAATAACTAATAATATGCTTCCAAACAGAACTTATTTAATTAATATTGATCCAGTAATAGGTTTAAAACGATCAATGAGACAAGATAATGTTGATATTAGATTTGAACACAAATCTACTGAATATCATAAAAGAATACAAGAAGCATACTTACGAATAGCCAATAATAATGATAGATATTTGATAATAGATGGGAATTTATCAATAGAAGAAATTAATAATATTATTATAAAAGATGTGTGGAAAATAATGGGCAAAGCTATTAGTAAAGTTACAAATTAACGTGCCATTTTAAAGCAAACAATTATGAATTAATAGTTATGAATTTGAGGTAATAAAAAATATTAATATAGTAAAATGAACATAAAACAAATATTAAGACACATAAATTTTATAAGTTTTTTATTTTTTACTATCTTGTGTAAATATAGTATACAAAACTAAGTCAGAATTATCCAGATCAATTATAAAATTACTAAATCCCAAATGATGATATAATAATAAATATATGTGCTGTTACAACATAAGCTGAAAATCCAATAATATAACAAAGGAAATCAATAATGAATAATAATAAAAAAACGGTAAAATCAATAACATTGGGATGCAGGTTTAACTTCTACGAGTCAGAATTATCCAAAGCACTGATCAAATCACTAGAACCAAATGATGATGTGATAATAATAAATACATGCGCTGTTACAAAGCAAGCTGAAAATCAATCTAAACAGGCTGTAAGAAAAGCAATTAGAGAATCAAATGGAGCAAAAGTAATAGTAACTGGATGTGCCTTAGCAACTTGCAAAGATTATTTTAATAATTTAGATGGAGTATATAGTGTTATAGATAATAACAAAAAAGATAAAATATTATCTTATACTTCTATTCCACATAGCAACGACATAACTAGTTTAGATGTAGATTTCGATGCTATTTATAATACAAATATAACAGAAGATATGTTTAACGAAAGAGTACGGTTATTTTTGCAAATACAAACTGGATGTAATAATTTTTGTTCATATTGTATAGTACCATTTGCTAGAGGAAAGTCAATTAGTTTACCATTGGATGTTATTTTAAATAAAATTAAGTTATTTATTAATAATGGTTTCAAAGAAATAGTATTGTCTGGTATCGATATAACATCCTACAATATTGATGGTATAGAATTACATGATGTAGTTAAAACTATATTAAAAGAATGTCCAACATTAGAACGTCTTAGAATATCCTCTATGAATCCAAATAGAATATCTGATGAGTTATTTGATTTAATAACAAGTGAATCAAGAATCCTACCACATTTACACTTGAGTATTCAATCTGGTAACAATGAAGTATTAAAAAGTATGAGAAGAAATTATACTAGAGAATTTGTATTAGATTTAATTAATAGATTGAAATCATCTAAAAAAAATTTAGTAATTGGAGCTGATATAATTGCTGGATATCCAATAGAGACAGATGAGTGTTTTAACTCTACTGTGGAATTCATAAAGGTATCCGGAATAGATTTATTACATGTATTTCCATTTTCTCCAAGACCAATGACTTTAGCATCGAAAATGCTACAAATACCAAGAAATATTGTAAAAGAAAGAGCATCGATATTGAGAGCACTTGGTAATAATATCAAGATTAACTTATTAAATAGTTTAATTAATACTAGACTTAATGGCTTAATTGAGAAATGTGAAGATAATATTTCTTATGGAAAAACTGATAATTACTTAGAGTTTATAATACAGAAACCAATAGAAATAAATACAATTGTAAAAAACATGTTAGTAATTGGAATAAAAGATAACAAATTGTTATGTAGTATTGATTGATATGTATTTTATTAGATAATATAATTTTGAAGTTATATAGCAGGACATTATACTGTGTAATATTAGATGTTAAATCTTGACACATACTGCATTTGAAAGTTAAAATATCAATATACAGTATAATTATTTTTATAAATAAGAGTTATGGCAGATACTAAACTTTCTCCAGTAATGAAGAAAAAGAGAAAGAAATTAAGTAATATTAGAAATGCAGAAAAGAAACGTTTGATAAATATTTCTAGAAAAAGTCGTATAAAAACATTCATAGCTAAATTTGAAAAAGCTATATTAGATAAATTATCAAAAGAAGAAATAAGTAAAGCATTTTCAGCAATGCAAAGTGAATTAATGAGGGGAGTTTCTAAAAAAGTAATAAAGAAAGGAACTGCTTCGAGAAAAATATCTAGAATGTCTACAAAATTAAAAGTTGCTTTAGCTTAATATAATATGTTGTCTTTAAGAGTACCATTTTTTATTTGGTACTTACTTGGTTTTATACATATTGTAGTATCGTTAGATATGCAATATTATAGCTTGCTTGGTATTGTTTTTTTTACCTAAATAATCATTAATAGTTAACATAATACATAACATGTTTGTTGTGATGTGTTGTAAGATGTAGGGTTACTATTATATTCCAAATTATTTATATAGGATTTTATTTTATCACGTATACCACTTTGGTATTGAGTTATTTAAAATATTGCATTTTATTCATTACACTATGTCACAACTAGATGTTTCTAAATTATTAAGTTGCAAAATTGTTTTATCTAACTAAATATTATACTACCGAAATGTAATAATATAAGTTATAAGTTCAAATAAAACTTCTCAATAGCGTACATAGCACACTAATATATTTATTACTACAAACAATTATCATTTTACATATAACATTCTAAATTACTGTAATGTTATAGCAATATATAATATTATGCAATAGTATTATCATCATTTTGATTGCCCATTATTATATCTTTTATTTTATGATGCAAAGTATTGAGTTTATTCCTTAAAAAAATAGTTTGAAAATCACAAACTTTACTACTGTTTAATTTACAATTATTTTGTAATCTGTTTAAATCTTCTTTTGCTTTCATTTCTTCATTTAAAATACAATTTAATTTATTATTGTGTTTATTATAATATGGCATAATAATTATTTATTGTGCTCTCCATTATTAATTATTTAATAAATCTACCAAAATTGCAAGCAAAATATTAACAAGTAGTAAAAATATATAAATTTGTGAAATACAATGCTATTCGTATTAATTCAATATTTTATTTAACTCTTCAATACTTATATTTAGACACTCAGCAATAGTACAATCATCAAATCCTTTACTTTGCATTTTTAATGCTAATTCTTTCATTTTCTGTTGTGCTCCTTTTTCAATACCTTTTTTCTCACCTTCTATTAATCCTTCTTCTTTACCTTCTTTCTTACCTTGTTCTATTCCTTCGTTCTTTGCTGTTGCAATCTTACTTAATTGATTTTTGAAAAAATCAATTTGCTACTCCGCTTTACTACGTAGTACACTAGCTTTGTCCATCTCTCTTGTTAACACAATTGCTATTTCGCTATCGCTACATAGTGCATATTTCTCTCTCGCTCTTATCTGTGCTTTTATTTGTTCACTACTTGTATCAAAACAAATCATTAATTTTATTATATTTGAAATTCTGTACTACTTATTAATATTAATTTGTAAGTTAGTTTGTAGATTATTATGAATTATTCATTAAGTATTGTTTGTTATCTTAGTAACATTGGTAATACTATGGAATATCTAAAAACGCCTGACAATAATAATAATATAAACAAGTAAATATTCAACATAGGAAATATCATAGTATGATTTTCCCAATCAAATAGACAAGCAACTAATGATAAAAAGGAATTTATAAAAAATTAGTTTTTTATTGTCCTAAATAACAAGCGATCTAGAATAATTATTTAAGAAGAACGCAATAAAAACAGTTAATACTGAGTTTAGTATTACAACATATCGCAATCAAGATATGTTGAAACATATGAATATCGGAACTAATTCAATATTACAAAATTTTATAATATTTAGCAGAAGAAGATAAATCAAATTTAGAAGTATCATTACGCAAAACTTAGAATGATAAAAAAAACATGAGCAATAATGAAAATAATAATAATGTAACATAGAAAGATTACTTCGCTATATATCATGATGAAAATAAAAATTTTATATTAAAGAATGTATTGCACTATAATAAATATATAAACTATTAATTTACCAAGTGTTAAATGAATGATAGATATGCAGTGGCATTATCAGGAGGGGTAGATTCATCCACTACAGCTGCAATGTTATTAAATGAAGGACACGAAGTATTTGGAGTTACTATGCTGCTTCAATCTACTGGTTGTCAAATGGTAATAGATAAGGCTTCTAAAGTTGCTCAACAATTAGGAATTAAACATTATGTATTTGATGCTATTAATGAATTCAAAAAGGAAGTTATTGATTATTTTATTAATTCTTACATGACTGGTACCACTCCAAATCCATGTGCAATATGTAATAAGAAAATAAAACTAAATAAATTACTATCGTTTGCACAAGAAAAAGGGGCTGATTACTTAGCTACTGGGCATTATGCAAATATAGAATGTATTAATAATGATGTATTCTTAAAAGAATCGAAGAATTCATTGAAGGACCAGAGTTATTTTTTATCACTTACTTCTAGAGAGCACTTGAAATACATAAAAACACCATTGTGTAATATAACACATAAACAGGAAACTAGGAATTTAGCAAAAAGTTTTGGTTTAAATAATTTTCACGAGAAGGATAGTCAAGATATATGTTTTATTAGAAACGGCGATTACATATCATTTATAAGAGATAATATAGAAGATAAAAAGCTCTTAAATAAGTGTGGAAATATTATATTACAGAGCAATGGCAATTGCATTGCGCAACATAAAGGACTAGTGAACTATACTATAGGACAAAGACGTGGATTAGGTATACCTAACAATGAACCTTTGTATGTTACTAATATAAATTATAGTAATAATACATTAACAGTTGGTATTAAACGAGATTTACTTGTAAAAACATTTCAAGTTAATCAATTTAATTGGTTATTGGATATTAATGATAATAAATTCGAATGTCATGTAAGAATAAGAGCTGGACACAGTAAATATAAATCACTAGTAGAAATAATAAGTAATGATGTTGTAAATGTTCACCTACTAGAAAATAACACAGTAGCAGTGTGTCCTGGTCAAGTATGTGCATTGTACAATAAAGATAATGTAGTCATAGGAGCTGGAATAATAACACTACAAGAATGCAACAATTCATATACAACAACATAATTTATTTATAAATTATTATGCATTGTATTAATATGTATAATACATATTATATAATAATATATTACATATTCTTAAGAATATAGCTTTTTCATTATTGTTGCTAGTACGATTAAAGAATACGAGTAATTAGTATATATTATAAATATAATATTAAATTTAATAATAAATAATTATTAATGGAAATAAGAAACATAATGCAGAATTGGTTAGGATTATTGAATGAGCTATAAGAATGTACAAAATAAATACAATGTAATTAAAACTGCAAAAAAATAAGTATATAATATTAGCATGAAGTGAAGCACTGGTGAATTAACTAGTATTCTCAAAAAAAATATGAGATTGATGAATGAAGTGTTTTACATAGCGAAGCAGCGCATCAGATTAATGTTAATAAAGATAGCAGTAGCTAGAGACGAATGAGAAACAAATGAAAAAATGAACCCATAAAAAAAGAATTCGAACTAATAACATTTTTAGTTTATCTATAATTTCCCTTATCAACGATTATTGTACTCACATTTTTTCAAACACAATACTATAGTAATATTATTAAATAATAGTTAATATCAAAAAAAATAAAAATGTTACACAATAAAATATTTACCACTATTCTTCTTACTTTTAGAATATCGCACTTTATTAGCATAACAAAATACACAAATTAAACTAATAAACCAAAACAACTGGAAAAGTAGCATTATTTGGATTCTTTGTAGGACAAACTATGAAAGCATTACAAGGTAAAGGTAATCCTGAAATGATTAATAATATATTAATGGAAGTATTGGATAAAAAATAATTATAATTTACCGAATTGTGCCACATACAAAATTATGATGTAGTGGCATAATTTTCATACTATACATTCATATTATTAATCAACTGATTGTTTTCAGAATATTATATTTTGCATTATTACAGTAAAAAAAATTGTATTAACAATTCCTCATTATAAAATTATTATATTTTATAATAATAATAAAGGGTGTAAAACATACTGCATAATTATAAGAATATAGTATACACTAAACAATAGTGATATCATTTTTTATATCAGATGTAATGTTGTTCTGCATTTAATTTAATTCCATTTCTATGTTTTTATTCTATTTTATAATGTATTCATCCATATTGATAATATATTTTTTACATCTATATTATTGTTCATAATGACATGTTAAAATAAACATCTTGATATTGTATCTTTTATTTTTGTTATGTTTAATTTAAGATTTATTTTTAAATATTTAAGAAATAAAATTTTGCAATAAGGACGTTATATAATCATCGAATGTTATTCATGTAATATTATTCTTAGTAATTAATGTCATGTATTTTTTTTATAGTATTACATAGGAAATTAATATAACATTTATTGCTAATATAATCTTATTTTATAAATGGAATTATCAGCTATTTTTAATAAAACTCTAATTACTTATATTTTTTCATTAATCTAGATTGTTCTATTTTCCATTCTCTTCGTTTTATTGTATTTCTCTTATCAACTGTATTTTTACCTCTAGCAAGAGCTATACTGAGTTTCAATAATCCCTTGTGATTAAAATACATTGTCAGTGGAACAACAGTCATTCCTTTTTGTTGTATAGCATTAATTAATTTTACTTTTTGACTATTATGTAATAATAATATCCTCGGACGTTTCGGTTCATGATTATTGTAAGTAGCTTCTTTATATTTTGCAATATTTGCATTAAACAAATATAAATGAGGACTATTAGCCATTGGTCCAATAAAAGACTCTGTTAAACTGACTTTACTATTACGAATAGACTTAACTTCTGGTCCACATAACATAATACCAACCTCGTATTTATCAAGTATTTCATAATTGAAATATGCTTTATTATTTTTGGCAACTATCTTGAAATTATCTGATTGATTATCATTTTTAATGCTACTATTTATTTTCATGATGATATTCATTATTGTAATACCTACACGTATTATATCACCTTAAAATATATAATTTATTATATCAAGTTCATTTAACTTGCGCATAAAAAATTAATCCATATAATATAATATGAATTAAGCATAATAGTATATTTATCTGTAATGAAAATACAAACAATTGAAATTAAGGATTATTTAGTAAAATCAAGTATAACACTAAATGACTTTGTCATAAATCCTTATATAGGGTGTCCTCATGCTTGTAAATATTGTTATGCTAGCTACATGCGAAGATTTACGAATCACATTAATGAGAAATGGGGTACTTTTCTTGATGTAAAATATTGTAATAAACCAATAGATATAAAGAAAGTAATAGGGAAAAGTATTTTCATATCTTCTGTTACTGATTGCTATAATCCATATGAAGCTAAATATTGTATTACTCAAAATATATTAAAGCAATTGTTAAATGTAGATTGTAATATTATGATAGTTACTAAATCATCATTAATATTAAGAGATTTAGATTTATTAAAACAATTAAAATCAGTAAAAGTAACATTATCAATAAATACACTAGATGAGCAGTTCAAAAACGATATGGATAATGCTAGTAGCATAAAAGATAGATTAAATACTTTGAAAATCCTAAATGAAAATAATATTTATACTATATTGTTTATATCACCGATATTTCCTGGAATAACTAATTACAGAGATATTATTAATATTAGTAACGAATATGTAAATGAATATTTTTTTGAAAATTTGAATCTAAGAGGAGATTACAAATATACAATATTAAAATATATTAATGACAAGTATCCACAATATAAAGAATTATATAATGAGATTTTTATATTAAATAATAATAAATATTGGAATGTATTGGAATTAGATATAAAAGAATATTGTAATAAGAATTCAATAAAATATAGTGTTTATTTCTATCACAAACAATTTGTAAAATCAAGTGAATCAAATAAATTAAATAGTAAATTCAAACAAAATCAATTAAAATTTTCCTGACACATAAAACAATTTACACAATAATGCAATAAAATTACCGCCACGTAACATGGCGATTATTTAATTAATAGTTTGTGTTTTTTGTGAATCACTGTTAATATTATTATCTTCTTTTGTACTGCTATTTCCACTATTTTGTTTTTTCTGCAAATATAATGAGGCAAAATCAATCGGTTCTATTAACAATGGAGGATAGCCACCATTTCTTGTTACGTCAGATATAATACATCTCAAGAATGGAAACATTAAAAATGGTACATGAACTAGTAAAATAGTTTCTAAATTATCACCTTGCACCTGATTATTTACTGATACCAATGCTCCATACGTTATATCAACTACAAACATTGGCTTATCATCTATTTTGGAATTAATAACAGATTTTAACGTAGTTTCATATGTATCATCTTGTACTTTTGCAACATGTGTTTCAACATTAACTGAAACTTCTGGTTGCTTCTTTACATCAGTATATTTTAATAATACATTTGGATTTTCAAATGATAAATCTTTTATATACTGGTCATGAATGTAAAATGGATACTGTTGTTGTTGATTATTATTTGAGTTATTATTATCTGCCATTATTTATTAACCTCTTTTTTAGCTTGTATTATTTCCTTCTTTATAATTTGAGCTTTTTTGCTTAATTTACAATTACAAGTATTTAATAAATACTCATCTAAACCACCTTTAGACTCAACTGTTCTAACTCCAAATGGGGTTACTCTTAATTGTATTTTTCTTTGTAATATATCACTTAAAAAAGATATATTCTGAAGATTAGGTAAGAACTTCCTTCTAGTTTTATTATGAGCATGACTCACATTATTACCGAACATTACTGTTTTACCAGTCAAAGCACACTTTCTTGGCATATCAATTACTTTATAAATCATATTGTATAATTAATGATAACATGTAATAGACATCGTGCGCAACTGACAAGAATAAGAATCATGCTGATGGTGTAATGATTGCATTCGAAGATACACACAGTAAATCAAATAATAAATATAAATAACTGAAAGATTTTGTGAGAAATATCAAGTATCATAGTTCTTTTGTACAAGATGTAAGTAATCCACCAAATATAAGAAAAAACAAGTTCAGAAAAAGAACAGATAATTAACCATTTTAAACAATTAGTGAATATTGTAAATGATAGTGAACAATTACCAAATTGGATTAACAAATGTAACCAAACTTGCAAGGAATTATTTAAA
Organism: Alphaproteobacteria bacterium; assembly: GCA_017475965.1. Classification (GTDB taxonomy): domain Bacteria; phylum Pseudomonadota; class Alphaproteobacteria; order RUG11792; family RUG11792; genus RUG11792. Next base: position 12,525 of record JAFVEL010000023.1, read on the forward strand.
TTATTAGATCCAGATATTTTAGAGAAAAAAGAAAGTTGTAATAATATTCAGAAATTTATAGGAATTATTTTTGGAGTATTAACCGATAAAGAATTATCCACACAATTTAAATCAGTACGTGATGTAATAAACAAGATATGATTATTTTAATGAGAAATATAGTGAAATATTAGATACAATAAAACATCAATCTGTAATAGAGAAAGAACTAGAAAAACTAACTCAATATAGAAGTAACATTCTTTTATAGAGATGTTATTTTTATATCATGATTTTATAATAGTATGTACAATGTAATAATATTATTATTTTATTACTTACATATCATTTTATATAACATAGCATTTAAGAAATTATATAATAATCTGATTCATATTGAAGAAATCATAATTTGCATTATGTCATTTAATGATATGCTTTGCTGAAAAAATATACAAAAAGCAAATAAAAATCCCGTAGATAAATTATAATAGCTATAAAATAATACAATATATATTATTGATATTACGCTATATACAAGCAATATATATATTATTACTTTCTATAAAATCTAGGTTGGGTTTTAGCTATTTCTTGGAAATACAGTTCACTCCAACTTCTACCATGTGGATCTCTTCTCTTCTTGCAATGCTTTCTAATATAATTTGATAGTTTTAAACTATCTTGAGGTAACGATGTGATATGTACCTTCGATGGTTTGAAATTTGTGATACCTAACGCTACTGCTGCGCCATAAGATAAGTCAATTATTCTTCCTTTATATACATATGGTCCCCTATCGTCTACAACTAATATTACTGATTTATTTGTAAGTAAGCTAGTAACTTTAATTACTGTAGGTAATGGTAATGTTCTGTGTGCTGCTGTCATATCAAATCTATTAAATAGCTCTCCAGTTGCTTTTGTTTTCCCATGAAATTCGGCACCGTACCATGAAGCCAGTCCTACTTCATCATATTCATAATAATTCTGAGGGTAATACCATTTTCCTCTACAAAAGTATGGTTTAGATGATACACTAGTTCCACTAGTATGTGTCTTGTGAGAACACCCACCTAGCAACATTAATATTGCTACTCCAAAACATATATTTTTTAATAATCTTAATAACATAATCTATATCTCATACAAATTACCATTACATTTTCCAAGAACACTTAAAGTATAATTGGAATTATCTACTATATTCTTAGCAGTTTTTTCAATATCTTCTAAAGTTAATTGATTAATATTATTTATTGTATCGTGTATTTCAGTTAATTTTCCTTCCAGTAAATATTGTGAGGCTATTCTTTCCATTCTATTAGAGTTATCTTCTAATCTCATTAGTAATGATGATTTCAATTGCATTTTTGCCTTATTTAATTCTTCGATACTGATATTATTTTGTATTTTGTTTAATTCATCTTTCACTATACTTATAACTTCTTTGGCTTTATTAGGTTCACATGCTGCATAAATTCCAAAAGTACCAGTATCTCTAAATGATGATATTGTTGAATATATAGTATAAACCAATCCTCTCTTTTCTCTTGCTTCTTGGAATAATCTAGAAGAAGAACCAAAGCCAAGAATGGAAGATAATAGCATTAGTTTATGTTTATTAATATCATTATATGAATAACCCTCATATCCCATCATTATGTGAGTTTGCTCTAAATCTCTTTCTTTATATACATATCCACCAGTGTATTTTTGTTTCTCTACTTGTTTTGTGGGAAATTGTTTTAGTTTTACTATGTACTTACTTGCCAATTCTACTAGTGTATCATGATTTACATTGCCGCTAGCAACTAATACCATTTTGTCTATTGAGTAATTAGAATTCATGTAATTTCTAATATCATCAGGAGTGTAGGACGATATTCCTTCTTCAAATCCTAGTATTGGAGATCCAAGTCGCTCGTTACCGAAACAAGTAGATTGAAATAAATCTGATATATAATCATCTGGAGAATCATTAACCATTTTTATTTCTTGTATCACTACCTTACGTTCTCTATCAAATTCTATTAAATCAAAAGTAGCATTTTGCAGCATATCACTAATTACATCTATTGCCAGTGGTAAATGTTCTTTTAATATCTTTGCATGAAATCCAGTCATTTCTTGTCCTGTAAAAGCATTCATAATACCACCTACAGATTCGATAGCACTTGATATTTGCATTGCATTTCTGGTAGTAGTACCTTTAAATACCATGTGTTCCAGAAAATGTGATAATCCCTTTTGATTATTATCTTCATTAACCGACCCTACACCAACAAATATTCCAAAAGATATAGTTTCAACACTATCTATACTGTCGGAAATTACAGTTATTCCATTATCTAATTTTGTTAACATAATATTAATATCTTCCAACTGTCAATTACAGTTTATCACATGTATTAATTTTATATTAATGAAAAAAAGCCCATAAAATTCTATATATTTTCCAAGATATGTTGTGAATACCATATAATAAATCCAACATCAAAATTATATAATAGCAATACAAATCATAAAAATAATTTATTTTTTGTTCTTATATATATATGGTAAAAACATTATTATTTAATATTTGTATTCTACATGCAATATTATATATAATAAATAATTTTGAGTCTTATTTTATATTTTTTTTAATAGCTCTTTTAAACTTACTAGTCTAAGATAAGATATCTGGAAGTAATAACTTGTTTTTGATGAGACAATATTATAAATATCACTGTATTTATACATAGGTAATTGTTCTACATCATTAATATGTAGTATCATTTCCTTTGTTAGTTTCTGATATTTTTTCAAATTAGGAATTACTAAGTTCTTTATTACTTCTGTCATTTTATTAACAAGTTTTTTGTCACTTAATTTGTCTATTTTGTTACTGATTTCACTATGTTGATCTTTTATATAATTATCAGAAATGTTGTTAGTTACATTAATACCAGTAATAATTTTTATTTCTTGTATATAAAAAATATCTTGAATACTTTGAAGTTCTGTGCGATATGAATAAAGTAGATGTCTTAGTGTAATGATTTTATCATTTTTGGTATTTTTATCTTGAATTGGAGAACATATTCATTTGTTTTTTTGATAATTGGATTAATGCGTAAGTTTACAAAATCTGATACAAACAAAGAACTTTAATATATCATAACATAACTTAATTTCTTTATTATTAATACTTCTTTGCTATAATATATGTTCAAAAAATGCTGTAGTCTCCAAATCTATAAATTCTTTTATTCTATCATTCAAAGTTGTTTCATCATTTGAATTATTTAATAGGCTCTTATATTCATCCATACTGTAACTGCTATTAATTTCAAATAATAGTACTGATCATAATAAACTTTTCTAAAAATAACATCATATAGTTATGATATAGTATTTTAAATAAAATTTAAATTAAAAAAAGCTAATAAAAGCTTCTAACTATATAATTTAAGTATTGCTCTAAATTTCTATTTATAATATCATTACATATTAATATATTAGTACTCCTATATACAATTACTACTATTTTACATTTACTTAGTATTAATTGCAATTTTATCTTAAGTGGACATTATATGTCGTGAAAATAAAATATCCACTATAATTCTTTTTGATAACTAATTCATATAAAAGTATTAGTTTATTTTAATCCAAAAGCTGTATCAAATTTATCAAACCCATCGCTTGAGTTTATGGCATTACAATTATACTTACCATCACCACTGTTTTCTTCAGGATGGTAATTTCCTCTCCAGTAAAGATTAGGGAAGATATTCGCAGTCGTATAATCAATACCATCTAATAACATTGTTGTGAGCTCAATATTGCTGGGATATAAAATATGCATACTTCCAGAAATTTTTCCTTTGATTTCATTTGTATATTCCTGTGTATTGTATCTATTCCAACTCCATCCATAGTATTTTTATATGTATATTTACCTCCTATTATGTAATTGGTATCTATTCTGCACCCTGGGTAAAGCACTATACTACCACTTCTATCGTTATTTTTTTAACAGAACGGTGGATTGTGATTATCATTATTAAAATGCACTTCTGACTTTGGTCTAAGAATAACACGACTATTATTGCATGTTTCTGAAAAGTAAAACAATGGATTTTGATAAAAATATTGCTTTTCAACACTATTTATTTTTCCAAGTACTATTAAATTCAACATTGTTCCCTTCAATATTGAATATTACATCTTTCTGATAAATAATAACGTTTTCTGGTATTATTATATTAATATCTGATGGGATTTTAATAGATAAAAACTGTGCTCCTTTTGTATTTATATTGCTTTGATTGTTTATTGTATAATTTCCACTATCATTATCAGTATTTTTTACTACTAGGTTTATTCCCCCCTCTTGGAACAATATTAAATCACCTGTATTTTGTATTTTCTTAACCATAGTTTTTAAGTCATAACATAGTTTACTACCATATTTTAATGGTGTTTTATCTTTTTGGTATTGTATAGCACCATTAATGTCTACTGTATAATTTTTCATATTGTCAAATGTAAAATCCTTGATATCTTTGATTTCTCCAGTATATCCAGTTTCACAACATATCACTGTTGAAAATAACATTAAAGTTTTTATTAAAAATTTTTACAAATATTCATATTTGTCCTCTAAAAAATAAATTCCTCATTATTTATTCTAAAATATAAAAAGTTAAAAAATAGTTAAATTATCATAATATAATATAAGAAGATGATATATAAAGATTTGCAATACATTAATTATACATAAATATATACTCTATCTATATTATTAGCACTGTTCATATTATAGTATTATCGATATGTAATATTTATTCCATTATATTATTTTACTATCATACTATATAAATGTAACCACAACTGTAATGTACATATTACATAGTATCTTATTCTATTATCTAGTGGATTTAATTTATTATTATATAATAATTTGTTAAGCAAGTAGTTTATTTAACTCTTCAATATTTATATTCAAACACTTTGTAATAACTGTATCTTCAAATCCTTGATTTCGCATATTTTGAGCTAATTCTTTCTTGGCTTCATTCTTGCCTTTTTTCTCCCCTTCAATTAATCCTTCTTGTTTGCCTTTTTGAATACCTTTTTTCTCCCCTTCAATTAATCCTTTTTCAATACCTTTTTTCTCTCCTTCTATTAATCCTTCGTTCTTTGCTGTTGCTATTTCACTTGCTTTGTCCATCTCATATTTCTCTCTAGCTCTTATCTGTGCTTTTATTTGTTCACTACTTGAT
>JAFVEL010000024.1 GCA_017475965.1 Alphaproteobacteria bacterium
GATAAACCAGAAGTTAAAAAGCCACAGAGTCCTAAAAATAAATCACCTATAAAGAAAGTTTCACCTAAGAAACGTGTAATAAAACCAAAAGTAAATAAACCAAAAACAAATACTAGTACACCTAAGAAAACACCAGTAAAAAGCATAGTTAAAACAAAAAAGAATTAATAAAAACAAGAACAATCTAAAAAAAATTAGATGATTAATGTATTATGAGTTTTCCTTGTAATACATTAGTTGTTTTATGTACTGTTAATTTGTGATTCACAATACAATATTTTATATACTACTGTCTTAAGTCTTTAAAAAATTTCTTAATTAATGGAAAACATTTATTATCATATAATCCACCAATAATTACTGTGTTATTTGCAAGGTAATCAAACAAGTGTATACACTTAGTGATACTAGATTTATGTGTACTATATGAACCAAAATATATTTCTTTTATTCTAGTACGATCTAATAACGCTGCACACAATATGCATGGTTCTAATGTTACATACACACTAGCATTATTTAAATATTTCACTTTTAGTTTACTAATTGCTTGCTTAATTGCTATAAACTCAGCATGGTGCCATTCTATACTATCTCTTTCTACTCTATTATCTGAAAATGATATTATTTCATTATCTATAGCAATTACTGCTCCAACTGGGACTTCAGATTTGTGAGAATGGTATGCTAAATCAATAGCATATTGCATGATCTTACTGTCGAACATTAGTTATCAGATTATAATTAGTTACAATGCTATGTAGTTAACTATTATTGTAATAGGAAATGTGTACACCACAATAATCATATCATTTTTAAATTGAATGCTGCCAATCTATTTATTATAAGTAAAACAAGTAGGGAGATAATCCCTACTACAAGTAATATTATTTAGGTTGTTCGTTATTATTATCTTGTGAATTTTGGTTCTGTTGATTATTTTGACTTTCCTTATACATTATTTCTCCAATTTTCATTGAGGATTGTGTTAGTGCTTCTGCTTTATTCTTAATATCATCTAGATTATCTGTTTTAATAGTTTCTTTCAAAGCATTTAAATCTTCTTCTATTTTTGATTTTTCATCTGGAGATAATTTATCACCGTAATCCTTTAATCCCTGTTCAGTTGAATTAATTAAGGATTCTGCCTTATTTTTCTGTTCTATTAAATCTTTTCTCTTTTTATCTTCTTCTGCATTACTCTCAGCATCTCTTAACATTTGTTGAATGTCCGCTTCTGATAATCCTCCAGATGACTGAATTCTAATAGTTTGCTCTTTTCCAGTAGCTTTGTCTTTTGCTGATACATTAACTATACCATTAGCATCAATATCAAATGTAACTTCAATTTGTGGTACTCCTCTACGTGCTGGCGGTATTCCTAATAAATCAAATTCTCCAAGTAGTTTATTCTGAGCAGCTATTTCTCTTTCTCCTTGATATACTTTTATAGTAACTGCACTTTGGTTATCCTCAGCAGTAGAAAATACTTGACTCTTCTTAGTAGGTATTGTTGTGTTCTTTTCAATTAATCTAGTAAATATACCACCAAGTGTTTCAATGCCTAAAGATAAAGGAGTTACATCAAGTAATAATACATCTTTTACGTCTCCTTGTAGTACTCCTCCTTGGATAGCAGCTCCCAATGCAACTACTTCATCAGGATTGACTCCTCTATTAGGTTCTTTACCGAAGAATTGTTTTACTGTTTCTATTACTTTTGGCATTCTACTCATACCACCAACTAGTATTACATCTTTTATATCACTAGTTGTTAATCCAGCATCTTTTAAAGCAATTTTACATGGTTCTATTGTTCTTTTTATTAAATCATCTACTAACGATTCAAATTTAGCTCTAGTTAGTGTTACATTTAAGTGTTTTGGACCAGAAGCATCAGCTGTTAGGAATGGTAAATTGATTTCAGTTTGTAAAGATGATGATAATTCTATCTTTGCTTTTTCAGCAGCTTCTTTTAATCTCTGTAAGGCCATTGCATCATTTTTTATATCTATTCCAGTATCTCTCTTGAATTCCTGAACTAAATACTCAATAATTCTATTATCAAAATCTTCTCCACCTAAGAAAGTATCACCATTAGTTGATTTTACTTCAAATACTCCATCTCCTAGTTCAAGTATTGATACATCGAATGTACCTCCACCTAGGTCATACACTGCTATTGAACCATTGCTCTTCTTGTCCATTCCATATGCCAAAGCAGCTGCAGTAGGTTCATTTATTATTCTCAGTACTTCTAAACCAGCTATACGACCAGCATCCTTTGTAGCTTGTCTCTGAGAGTCATTAAAATAAGCAGGTACTGTAATAACAGCCTTACTAACTTTCTCTCCTAAGTGAGCTTCAGCTATTTCTTTCATTTTCATTAGTATGAAAGCACTTATTTGACTTGGACTGTAGTCCTTACCACCAGCTTTTACCCAAGCATCACCAGTAGATGAATTAATAATACTATAAGGTACCAAATCTTTATCTTTTTGTACCATAGAATCATTGAATTTTCTTCCTATTAATCTTTTTACTGCAAATATAGTATTGTCATGATTAGTTACTGCTTGACGTTTTGCTGGCTCTCCAACTAATCTTTCTCCATTTTTAGTAAATGCTACTATTGATGGAGTAGTTCTCCTGCCCTCAAGATTTTCTATTACTTTGCCATTTTGAGCATCCATTATTGCAACACATGAATTTGTAGTTCCTAAATCTATACCTATAACCTTTGACATAATTTTTATCCTTCTTTAAATTAGCACTCTATGCTACTCTCTGCTAACAGTTTAACATATATGTATCTCTTAGTCAATATAAACTTCGTGACATTTATTTATTGATAGCAATAATGTTATAAACAATGGTTGTCATGTAATTAATAGTATGTTCAATAATATATTCTGTCTTTATTAAGTATAAATTTTTGTGTTATATTAAGTAAAAATATTACCGATATATACCAGTACAAAAAAATAGTATATTGTTTATTATTAGTAGACAAAAATATATATTATTGGGGCATTATATTTTATACTAGAGTGATTGTAACCCTTTTATATTCGTGCTTTAATATATTTAAAAGGGTACAACATGATTTATTTTATGAACAAGTTAATATTGACAATTCTTATACTAAACGCGAGTATTAATGCTTCAGACCATATATCGCAAAATAACGTAGATAATGTTAATTTAAATGCAGAAGGTAGTATTGCATATTCTAATCACGAAGAAGAAAAAGTTAACTCCACTGATAATAACGTCATGAACATTGATAATGGGATTAATATACAAAATCAATATGGTAGTATTGCTCTGCCAGTGCCAGACATGACTATGCAAATGCACAATATAAACAGTGAATTAATGTTATTACGTGATAGCTATTTGAATCACAGTACCGTTACTTATCAGTGGTTTAATGCAATAAATAATAATCAAATACAAATGTATAATAATATGAATAATAGTATAAACAAAATAAACGATGATGAAAATTTCATAAAAAGGAAATTATGTACAATATTAAATCATCACAAAGATAATATACTTACCATAAATCAAATGTCCATACAACTATCTACACAAGGGAAACAAATAGAAGCATTGGATAAAAGATTAAAAGACCAATCTAAACAAATTGATGATATATTAATTATATTACAAGATATAAATAACAAATTAAATAAATAATATTGTTGGTGTGGTACATTGTTTATTACGTAAACTTTGTACTACTTGTAATAAAATTTTGTTTGTGTGTTATAATTAGTATGAAATTAATGTTATTCATAGGATTTTTTTATATGTATTTAAATAGAAAATTAATACTATTGATTATATTTCTCTTAATACAAAATAATAATACATATTCAATGTTTCAAGATAATAATATTGCTATAAACAGTGATGATATATTGCAAAAAAATTACTTAGATACAAATCATGAAATTTTCAATAATGAAACAAACAATCTAAATACACTTGAAAATAATATATTAAAGATACTTGATGGTGACGATTATTTTAATCAACATGTATCAGATAAGTTTTTTAATGATACTAGTGATATTAATATAGAACAAACAACCTTTAATAATAATTCAGATTATAATCAAAATAATATAATGAATATATTACAACAAATGAATATGACATTTGATGAAAAATTACAAAATATTAATAATTACATTAAAAACAAATTTTTCGAATGTAATCAAAAATTAAATTATCTTATTGATACACAAGTTAAGACACAACAACTACAATATTATGCACAAACAACTAAAGATCATATAATAAGCCAATTGATTAGTATTATTCAACTCCAAACATATAAGATCCAAAACATAGAGCAACAACTCAGTACAGTGAAGAATAAATAAATGTGCTACAGTACTAACATTACTAGTAGGAAAATAAATCTTGAGAATAAAAACAGTTATATATTTTATTTATGCTGATATTATGTAAGCATATTCAATGTTTATAAATGCATCTAATATGCACTTTATCAATATATAGTCATAAAAAAATAATAATCAAAATATAATTCGCACCAGTTATAATATAACATTTCACTCGCAAATAAAATTTATGTACAGGTTAAATATTGAACAACTATAAATCACATAAAAATATTACTAATAATAATTTGTAAAAACCATATTTACAAGTTAAATTATTATGTTACTATATGAGTATGGTAATTATTTTAGAAAATTATATGAATTTTTATAAGATTTTAACACTAACTGCATTATATGTATTAATAAATAATTCTTGTTATACTTCTCAATCTCATAGCAACTTTGTTCCAAAAGATAAATTTTTTAATATGACGAATAAGTTGGATATTGCTAATAATGTTTCACAAAACAAAGTTTTTAATACTAGTAAAAGAATTAACAATACAAATAAGGAGTTCAAGAGAACTCCAAAAAAGCAAATAAATATATTCAATAACAATTTACAACCACAAAATTTGACGGATAATAATACATTATTTAGCTTGAAAAATTATTGTAATTATTTAAATACTCAAATGGTTATTTTTCAATCAGACAAAGATAACTTTTATAATCACATAAATAACCAAACAGCAAAACTTAATACTCATTTTACTGAATTCAATAATAAAATAAATGATTGCAATGAAAAACAAATTAATTGTGTTTATAAGTTAAACAAATATGATTCTACAATAACAACTCTTACTGAAGGAATAGCATATAGTAAATCAAACATAGATGCTATTTTAATGCACTACCAAGAGCAAAATAGAATTATTAGTGATTTAACAAATAAAATGAATACACAAGATTCAATACTAAATAAATTATCACAACAATATAATGAATTATTGCAAAAGTATAATGATCAAGAACTAAAAATTAAAACATTAAGCGAAAAAATAGAAGCACAAAATATAACAATAAAAGAAATATCAGAAAGACAGAATTCAGAGAATAATGTGTATTATGATAATAATTATTCATACAGTATTAACAAAATAGAAAAATACAATTACCATAGGTATAGATATAAAAAATATCATTAATACTATGTTTACAAAATGATTTAAAGATAAAAATTATCACAATACACAATATTAAAACACATAATTGCAAGAAATGTTTACAATTTAAATTATTATGTTATTATGTGAGTGTAGTAATCCTTTGGAGTTTCACATGAAACTTAATAAAATATTAACATTTATTGCAAGTGTAGTTGTATTAAACAGTACTGTATATTCTATGCGACAAGGAAATGAACAATTAACAATTGGATCACACTTTAAACAAAATATGTCTTTAGAAGAAACATCCAATTATCTTGTGCATGTAGGTTATGATTTTATGAATAATGCTGTTAATAACATTATTAATAATAATACCAATGATAATAATACTCAATGGCACTATTCACTAGGTGCTCTAACTACATACGTTGCAAACCACTCAAAATTAATTAGTGATTGTAAAAATGAAATAGCCGAATGTCGTAGGAAATTGAAAGATCAGAAGTCCAAAATATCTAAATATGAGGAAATTATTGATGAGCAACAAAAAGAAATAAAACATCAAGGTAAAAAGCTACACAAGCAACAAGACGACATAAAGTATTACGCTGAAAAACTAAAAAATCAAGATAAGAAAATTAATGATTGGAAATACAAAATATCAAAAAGAGAAAGAAGTCGTGAGAAAGAACAGGATAGTTCATACAGTCAAGATACAGTAAAACTACATAGTAATTATTCGTCAAGATTTTCCAATAGAAATAAATATTATTACAATTTTAAGAAAAAGTGATAATATATAACAATATGCACAAAATAATGTACTACATTACATAATACAAATTATGATTATAAAATTTAATTATGTAAATAAAAAAGATACAATTCTATATATGAAAAACAAATAATATTATAGGTGTAGTATTTTGATTGTAATTTTCTTACTAACGTGTTTTAATAAAATTGTAATAGATTTTTAAGAAGTTTTAGTATGACAGTTAGTAAGATTTTAACATGTATTATAGTATCAATGACATTTACCAGCAATATATATTCAATGCACCATAATAATAGAAAAATGGTGGATGTTAATGTTTCCATTAATACAGCTTATGAAACAATATTTGACAGCAAGATACAATGCTTACAAGAGCAAATCGATTCATTACAAAATGAAATGCATAATAATAAGAAAATATATATTCGTGATATTGAATCTTGTAAAGATGCAAGGAAAATGCTTAATGCAAGATTAAATAATCGTTGTAGAGAAGAAATTCTTTTGGAAGATAAAATTGATAAACTAAATGATAAATTTAATATTATTAATACTAAGTTAACTAAACATATTAATAAATTAAAACAAAAGAATAATAAAGGATTGCTTAATAAAAAACGCAAAAATAAATAATTGGTATATTGGATTTAAAACAATTATTAAGATAATAACATTTTCAATAATTGATGCGACTCTGTATTACCAATTTTGACATCATTTATTATTTCTAATAGTGTTTTATCTTTCCATTCCAATATAAGATTTAGTAAATATGGACTTGGACTATGTTTATCTACTTCCTTTAAGAGTAAATATAGTTCATTCAATAATTTATATATCTCTTCTCTATTTAATGATTTTATCTTTAATGAATTTTTATTTTCAATGATTTGTTCTTTTTCTTTTATATTATTGTTTGCAATATTTGTATTACCTACAATAATATTGTTATTGTTTCCTTTCATATTATTATTTCTTTTTGATAATAATTTCTCTAGTATTTTTATATTATTATGTAACTTAGTAAATGCTCTATCAGTATTGTTTTTTTCTAACAATGTAATTTTTAAATCGGAAATATTTTGATTAATTTCATTTATACTTATATATAATTTATCTATTTCTGATTGGTCAATATTTTCTATTATATTATTTATATCTTCTATGAATTTTATATTGCTTTTACGCGCGGATTCTATTATTTGAGCTTTATTATTTGGATTTTGAATTATACTAGTATTTATAGCAATTGCATATTCGTAATTATATAAACTAAAACTATTTTCTCCAAACAAATCAATTAAATTAAATCTTCTATATACAGTCTCGTATATCCACTCTAGTATTCTCACTTTTTGATTTACATCTGATATATTGCTCTGGGAAATCGTAAGTCTCTGATTTACATTTGATTGATTGTTATGGGAAATCATCGACGATTGACTCACATCTGATGAATTATCAATTGAATTAGTGAGGTTATGATTTACTTCGGAATTATCATTTTGTTCTTGATTGGTATTTGAGATATTCCTTTTTGGTAGCACCAAATTTTGCTCTATATTTGTATTATTATCTGGTAATAACGGATAACAAATATCCCAATACTTTTTTATAAATTCATTTAATATGCAAATGCCTTTTGATATTCCTTCAAATTTATCTAATACTACTAATGATTCTATTAGCCATCCTATTATTTGTAAATCTTTTGATTTATTTTGTATTGCTTCTACTGATAGTGACTCTACTAATTCCCAATTTGGCACTTGTAAATCACGTGACCATACTCCTTGGGATAATGTATTATCTTCTTCAAATCTAGCGTTTTTTATATTGTCATAGAAATCAGTATATGTTAAATCTTCTCCAATACCATTAAGTGTACCATTAATATCATTTAATAAATCATTAACATTATACTTAATTCTAGACATAAATTATACAATAACACATTTCCTTATATTTATAACACATTTTACAACAAGTAAAAAATAACCATAAACAAAATTCTCTGTATACAATTTGTTATGTATATAAACGAATATTTAATATTTACATAGTAATATATTGTTAGATAATTCAGTATATTAGAGTTTTTTATGAAAATAAAAATATTAATAACAACAGTTTTAGCGGCAGTAATATCATTATCCAATACATATTGTATGACATTTGATGACGCAATATATATTTTGTCCAAGAAAGATAAAGCTCTTTCATGTCTTGAAGAATATTTTGCAATACTAGATAAAAACATTAACAGAGAAGCGAACAATAATTATTATTTTGATGTGTTTTTTAAGGACATATTAAAATTATACAATCTAGCAAATATAATAAAATATGCCAATAACAATACTATATCTCATATTTTGAATATATTAAATAATATACATTGTGAAGAGTATGAAAACTATTTAATACATAAAATCAAGGAATATGAAACTAGACAGGTTCTTACTTCACACAAGCAATTTATACATGGTACAAATTTTCAAATAACTAACTTAAATTCAGTAAATAAGAATTTTAAAGATGAATATACACAATTTTTTAAAAGATTACATTATGGGTTTTTGGATACTAATAAGAATATAAAGCACTTTTTTGATATTGAAGTAGAACAACGATTTTATAATTCTTCTAAAAATAATAATAACACAAATATTTATAATTATAAATGTATTGAGTATATTAAGAATATTTTAACAAATACTGATAAATCTCGTATAGAAATTGTAAAAAAAATACAGGAGATGTCAAAGAAGATATATACAACACTAAATACAATACTGAATAAACAAATTTCATACGATAATGTAAACGCATCATTTTATAAAGCATTTAAAAGTCAAATAAAACAAAATAGCTTAAATGAATTATTTCGTTTTCCAGATAGTTTAAAAAAAGACAATACATTGGATTTTATTGATCTAGAACAAGCTATTCAAAATAATACAAATGAAGAAGAAAAAAATAAACTCATTAGCATACTTGTTAATATGCTTTTCGGAGAAGATAGAGATATTGGTGTTACTTGTGAAATATTACTAAACAACACTGGAGATGCCAAAAATTTAAAAGCAATTACCAGTATACTTACTAATAATAAAGAAGAAGTAAAGAAACAAATTTGTAATATGCATTATAATCATAAGAGATATTGGAATAATATTATGACAGCTCATGATTTTGATACTCCACAGTATATAAATCATATATCTAGATATAACACGTCTGAAATAAGGGAAATATTAATAGATTTTTTGCGTAGTTATAGTTCAAAAAAATATAAAAAAGAAACAGTAATAGTAAAAAAATAATCCATTTTTCACAGTGGTGATTAATATCACCACTAAATTTATACTAGTTTGGTTCTACAGATTTTTTAATATAATTTATTCTGTTTTGTAACTTATAAAATGGATTAGTTTTACTATAGTTTGTAAATACACAAAGATCTGCAATGAAGTTAGCACGATAATGTGGCATGTATTGATTAATATTTCATATTGGTTTAGTAATATTTTCCATAATATAACATAATGTATGTGCTATATTTTTTGTACTATTATTACAATCTATATCTTCATTGGCTTTATTTTCATCAATACTGCGTTTTAAATCGTTATAACAATTTTGTATCCAATATAACAATGCATTTTTTGACATAAATTGTTGAGCCATTTTTAATCCAATTATCAAGATATTGATATGTTTCTAGTTCCTGTTGTGTAATATTTCGTAATATATTAATTTTGCTATCAAAATATTGATTAGTAATTCTATGATTTTTATTAATTATAATGCTATCATGTGCAACTGAATGATTACTGTATAACATCATTGTACCAGTAAATAACTATATTAATATATACTGAAATTTCATGTAGTTTATTATAAAACCATCTTGTAATTATTATTACAACATATTTATATGTCATTTAATAAATAATATACATTACTTCATTATATATTAGTACTGTATAACTATTAGTTACATACTATAAAAAATAATTAACAGAAAATGCATATATTTGAATAGGTTTGTATTAAATATTAAAAATTTGCTATTCTCATATTGTGAAGAAGATATCAAAATAGTATGTGTAAATGAATTTTTTAATATCAACATTATCATTTATTGTATTATTAGCAATTCTAGTTGGGTTTCATGAATATGGTCATTTATTAATAGCACGTTCTAATGGAGTATTTTGTGAAGCATTTTCATTGGGTATGGGAAAGGTCTTATGGGAAAAATCTGATAAATATGGCACTAAATGGAGAATATCATTATTACCAATTGGTGGATATGTAAAAATGTTTGGAGATGCTGATGCTACCAGTGTTAAAGAGTGTATTCCAGAAGGATATACTGAAGAAGACATGCAAAAGATGTCAGCTTTTAGGAAAGCACCATGGCAAAGACTATTAATAGCTCTTGGAGGACCATTAGCTAATTTTGTATTAGCAATAGTTGTGTTTTTTGGTATTAATGCTATAAAAGGAGTTCCAGAACCAGATACAGTAATTTCAGTAGTGTCACAAGAATCAGTAGCCTACCGATCTGGATTAAGAGATGGAGACAAAATAGTATCAATTAATAACAATAAAATAAATAATTTTATAGAATTATCAAATCAAATTAAAGAAAATGTTGGTAAAGATATCAGTATAGAAGTAAGTCGCAATAATACAACAGAACAATTTAATGCAAAATTGTATAAAGAAGAAAATGGTGAAAAAAAAGCAATACAACAATTGGGTATTACTACAACTAGTTTTAAATACAATAAAACTGGTATATTAAATGCATTTACAAATGCTTGTAAATTAACATACAATATAGGTGCACAAAATATTAAAGCAATATTTAAAGTGTTCACAAGTGGAAAAAAGGAATTAGGTAATGTAGGTGGAATAATATCAATGTTTAAGGCAGCCTCTACTAGTGCTGAACGAGGTATAGTGGATTTCTTGTCTATGCTAGCGATGTTATCAGTAGTATTGGGAGCAATCAACTTATTACCAATACCAGTATTAGATGGAGGTACTGTATTAATATCAGCTATAGAATGGATAATTGGTAAGAGATTAAGTGAAAAAGTAATAGAAGTAATTTTTACTATAGGACTAGTAATAGTGGTTGGACTAATGGTAATAGGTCTATGGAATGACATTGCTCATACTGGATTATTTGCAAAAATAGCTTCATTATTTAAATAATTTATTGTGTTGGTCATTATATTATAGGAGTATTCAAGTAGTTATGAAATTAAAATCTTTATTATTATGTAGTGTTTGCATATCAATTGCTAATACTGAGGTAATAACTAGTATTGATATTCAAGGGAATCGACGTGTAGATTCTAGTACTATTCTTACACAAATATCAATAAAAAAAGGAGAAGATATCGATAATAATAGTATAAATGAATTAGTAAAATCACTTCACAATACTGAATTATTTGATGATATTAAAGTACAAAAGAAACCAAATGGAAAATTAACAATAAAAGTAAAAGAAAAACCAATAGTAAAAAATATCAGATTTGTTGGTAATAAAAAACTAAAAACTGACGATATTAAGAAAATGTTAAGTAATGTACTAATAAAACCGAATGAAACACTATCAACAAAAAAAATAAAAAATGTACAAATGGCATTACTAGAAATATATCGCAGGATGGGAATATATAATGCTAGTGTAGATGTAAAAATAATAAAACGTCATAATAATCAAGTAGATTTAGAATATCAAATACATGAATCAAAACCAACTACAATTTCTAGAATAATATTCAAAGGTAATAGTAAAATACCAACCTCAGATTTGCGTAGTGCTATTTTCTCAAAAGAAAAAAAATGGTTTAGATTCTTTGCTCAAGATGATAAATATGATGAAAATCGTATAGAGATGGATAAGAAATCCATAGTGCATTACTATAAGAAAAATGGATTTGCACAAGCTGAAGTAACAAATACTAATATAGAAATTAATAAAGAAAAAACAGGATTTATTATTACTTTCACAATCCATGAAGGAGAAGTATTTAAATTTGGTAATATAACTCTTAATTCAAAAGTAAAAAAAATAAATACTAATAATTTAATTTATAAAAAACGTTGCAAAAAAGGTAATGCATTTAACATTGATTTGTTAG
Source organism: Alphaproteobacteria bacterium (assembly GCA_017475965.1). GTDB lineage: Bacteria > Pseudomonadota > Alphaproteobacteria > RUG11792 > RUG11792 > RUG11792. The sequence continues at coordinate 12,485 of JAFVEL010000024.1, forward strand.
CAATAGAACAAAGTAATATTATTAAGGCAATAAACAAACAAGGATTTGTAGCAGTTGATATAGAGCCATCATTTAAATACAATAAAGAAAATAAAACAATTGATATAGTATTAAACATAGTAGAAACTGAAAAAAAGTATATTTCTAAAGTAATAATAAGAGGTAATGATAAAACCAGAGATTCAGTCATTAGAAAGGAATTACCATTTGAAGAAGGAGATATTTATAGTCAAGCATTACTTGATAATGCGGAAAGTAATTTGAGATCTACTGGCTTTTTCGAAGGAGTAGAATTGAAAAGTCATGCCGATCCAATATCACCTGATAAATGCATAGTGGAAACAAATGTGGTAGAAGCCCGTACTGGTATGGTGCAGTTCAGTGCTTCTTATTCAACTTCTGAAGGCCCAATGATACAGTTTGGATATGGAGAACAAAATTTCCTTGGGACTGGAAAATCAGTTCAATTATCATTAAATTCTGGTAGGTCTCTCATTGGAAAAGGATATTCAGTAAATGAAAATGGTAATATAAATAAACTCAAAAGAGAACATCGTTTTGAACCATTAAAAAGTGCTAATTTATCAATATCCGATTCACATTTATTTGGTAGAGACTTAAATGGTGGTATTTCTTTATTTAAATATAGTTCTACTCCATTTGATAACTTCTTATTAAAAACTTACGGTGCTTCAGTTGATTTGTCGTATGCACTAGGGGATCATTTAACACAATCATGGGATTTTGGAGTATCTAGAAGAACAGTAGATCACGTTGAAGAAACATGTTCTCCATTAATAAAATCCCAATTAGTGAGTTATAATGAAGAGAAGAAATCATTTAATTTGAATGAACAACGTAAAGGAATACTAACATCATTACAGACATCATTTAATTATTTACAACCTATATATGATGGTATATTTAAAGGAAGTTCCAGATTAAAATGGTCTACTTCTATATTGTATGATAATGGATTTAATTCACTTGTTTGGAAGAATATATTCAGTGTTTCATATAGCAAGATGATATCTCGTAAGGTAGGATTAACACTACAATCTTCATATGGTATGTTAACTCCTATCGGTAATAGTGAAATAAACATAATCGATAGTTTCACTAGTAATACTGATTCCATTAGAGGATTTGAAGAAGGAAGTTGTTGTCCTCATTTCGTTACTACTAGAAGGAAAGTAAAAAATAATAATACACAAAATAATGATCTTGATAAACCATCTATGTTTGTTGATGCTGCTGGAGCTAAAAAATTCATTAATGGAACAGTTTCAATATCTTTCCCTATAGGACTACCAACTGAATTGAACTTCAGAACGTTTGTATTTATGGATTGCGGTTATTACTGGGACCCTGTAGTACCTAAAAAGTATAAAGAATACTTAACTGAACTTGAAGGATACGAAGAAGTACAATATGATGATAAGAAACTACAAATATCTAAAGCATCTTGTGAAGCAGATGACAAAGTACAAGTAAGTGAAAAAGGAAATAATAATAAATATAAACTAACTGGACATAAAGTATTTAATGACCATGGTTTTGGTATTTCATTAGGTATAGGATGTTCATTTGATACTCCATTTGGTCCTATTACTTTATCATGGGGATTCCCTATTAAGAAATCCACATTTGATAAGAGAAGAATATTCAACTTTGGTATGAAAACTGTCTTCTAAATAGTACAGTTTCGTACAAAACTGTCTTCTAAGCAAATAAATAAGATTACAGTTTGGAAAAAAACCGTGTTTTAATACGTGTTTAGTGTAAAAAGGATTTCTAAACAAATTAATATGTAACAATACATGGTACTAGGAATTAGTACTGTGTATATGATTCTTTATCGTATGTTTTATGTATATGATTTAGTATTTTTTATATAAAATCTAAGTTTCATTAATATTACGACTATTTCTAATATGAAATACATTATAATTAACAATAATAATATGTATCTATTATCTTTTAATGTAATTAATATTAAATCTACTTTGGATAAAAAAGTATGAAATGGTGGAATACAAAGCATTGCTATTAAGGATAACATACTAATATTTCTATGCGCTAATCTATTGTTAATTGGTAATTCTCTGTTACTTGGTAGTTCTATAAAATTTTCTATATTATCTTTTGTTGATAGTAAAAAGAAAAGTGAACATGTACTATACATTAGTAAATATCCGAATACAGTAATATAATTATTTATATTATTGGTGGATATTAATAATAATATTAATCCAATGTGACTAATATTAAACAATCCTAAAAATCTTTTTATGTTATTTTCTCTTATGGAGAGTATCATTCCAATAAAAATTGATATTGTACCAAGTACTGCAAATATATTATTAAACGAAGTAATTGGTAAATTAGTAATAAATTCTAATAGTGCTCTCAATAATATTAACTTAAAGAAGCAATCAATAAGTAATACTATGTAATATGGAGATTTTTTATACACATCCAAAATCCAAATATGAAAAGGAAAAACACATAATTTAAATAATATTCCAATTAATACAAAGGATAAACCAAGTATAGTGATTTTACTATACATATTTATACTATTAAAATGAAAACTATTATTATCCAATAATACTAAAGTAGTGCCAAATAACATAATACTACTTATTATCATTGATAATAATAATACTTTTTTAACACACTCTTTGCATGTATTGTATAGTAATAATATAAATAAAATATTATACGTTTCAATTCCAATAATAAAGTACAGTAGATTATTAGTATATAAACAACTTTCTAAAGCAATTATTATAGAAAATACTATAAGGTATAATATTGGTTTAATCTGTTTTTTATTAATATATAATGTTATGAAAGAAAGTAATAATGAATAAATTAAAATAATGAGAGGATTATTATATACATAATCTATAAATTCTTTATATAAATATCCACTCACGATTAATTAATATTAGTTCGATTTACTCATTTTTTTTCTTACATTTGAATCTAAGTACTTTTTTCTCAATCTAATTGATTTAGGTGTTACTTCAACTTGTTCATCACTCTTAATATATGCTATTGCTTGTTCTAATGACATTTCTCTTGGATTAGGAATCTTTATATTCTCATCTTTTCCAGCAGCCCTACAGTTAGATAATTGTTTTTCTTTAGTAGGATTTACTTCTAGTTCGTTTTCTCTACTATGTTCTCCTATTATCATACCATTGTATACTGGGTCTCCTGGATGAATAAATAATGTTCCTCTATCTTTTAGGAAGAACAATGCATATGGAATTGCCTTACCATCTGCTATTGAGATCATTACTCCATGTTCTCTTTCAGCAATTGGTCCTTTATAAGTATCGTACGAATGAAATGAACGATTCATAATGCCAGATCCTCTAGTGTCAGTTAGGAATTCTCCATAGTATCCTATTAGTCCTCTAGTTGGTATTATAAATTTAATTCTTGTTTTACCAGTAGTTCCAGATGGTCTCATATCAGTCATAGTTCCTTTTCTTTGTATTAACTTGTCCACTACAACTCCAGTAAACTCATCATCTACATCGATATACAGTTCTTCCATTGGTTCTAAGTCATTACCATTACTATCTTTTGTCATTAATACTTTAGGGCGTCCTATAGACAACTCAAATCCTTCTCTACGCATTGTTTCTATTAGAACACCTAGTTGTAATTCACCTCTTCCAGCCACTTCGTATGACTCTTCTTGTTGAGATTTTTTGACAGTGATTGATACATTTCCTTCAGCTTCTCTAAATAATCTATCTCCTATTACTCTAGATGTTAGGTTTTTTCCTTCTTTCCCAGCTAATGGAGAATCATTAACTCCAAATGTCATTGATATTGTAGGTGGGTCTATTGGTATGGCATGTAATGGTTCTGTAACTTCCATAGAACAGATAGTATCTGCAACTGTAGCTTTAGTTAAACCAGCTATAGCTACTATATCACCAGCTTGAGCAGTTTCTACTGGTATTCTTTTTAGTCCCTCAAATGTCAATAGTTTAGTTAATCTTGCCTGTTCTACATCTTTATCACTACCTATTCTCAATGCATGAACAGCATCATTTATATTGGCTTTACCACTAAGTATTTTTCCAGTTAATACTCTTCCTAAATACTGGTCGTATTCAAGCATAGTAACTAGCATTCTAAATGGTCCTTCTTCAGTTTTGGCATCTGGAACGTACTCTAATACAGTATCTAATAATGGTGCCAAATCTTTTTTCTCATCTTTTTCCAAACTCTTTACAGCCCATCCACTACGACCGGAAGCATATAGTATTGGAAAATCTAATTGTTCATCATTTGCTCCAAGAGCTAAAAATAAATTAAATACTTCATCAACTACTTCTGATACTCTTGCATCTGACTTATCTATTTTATTTATTACTACTATTGGATTTAAACCCAATGCTAATGCTTTCGATAACACAAATTTAGTTTGAGGCATAGGACCTTCAGCAGCATCTACAAGTACTAGAACTCCATCGACCATGCTTAATATTCTTTCAACTTCTCCACCGAAATCAGCATGTCCTGGAGTGTCAACTATATTTAATTTTGTGTTCTTCCATGTAAAACTAGTACATTTTGCTAGTATAGTAATGCCTCTTTCTCTTTCTAATTCATTTGAATCCATTGCACATGTTTCTAATTTTTGATTATCTCTAAACAATCCACTTTGTTTAAACATTGCATCAACTAAAGTTGTTTTACCATGATCTACGTGAGCTATTATTGCTAAGTTTTTTATATTAATACTATTATTCATTTGTTGTTCCTATTAATATACAATATATAAATGATTATTAAACGACTATATATTATATAATAACATTATATCTAATTAATGTAAAGTTCAATAATACTACATTATACATAAAACATTATCTTTGTTGCATAACGGAATTCTGGTATTTTTAATCAAACAATGCATCACAATGTGTCTATATCAAAATAAATATAAACACATTATATAATTGTAAATAGTGTTAATATTTACTAATTTCTTCTAATTCTTACATATTGGATAATATTTCACATAACTTATTTATAAGCTTTGGTTTGTTAATTAATGCTCCATAGCCCTTCCTTTTTATTTCATCAAAAAGCGCATCACATTTACCAAATTTTAAATCATTTATAACTTTTTCATGTTTCAATAAACTGAAATTCTTCCAGTGTTGGAATTATTACATTTCCATCAAAATTGTTATTTTTCAATACTAATAAACATAAATTAGTAAGTTGTGTCATTTTATTAATATTTTTTACATATTTATCTATTAATTCGTTAAAACTATTAAATTGTTCTGTTTTTCTAGGAAATATTGAATCGATTAATACCCATATATCATTAGTTTGTTTTTTTTCTGATATGAAATGAGTACTATTATTATATGCTGGTGTCCCATTTTCATTTACACGAATAAATGCTACAGATACCAAATCATATGTATTGCCATTTAATTTAACACATTTATTATTACATATATCTGATTCAAATTGTTTAAAAACATTCATTTCTGAAATATCAACTAATATATTTAATGTATTTTCATTTTGGATATTCAAATTTTCTAATTCCATTGACAAATTGGTATTATTTGTTGCAAATAGAAAACAATGACTATTTATATTACTAATATCACAATTTAAGTCTTTAGAGATTTTTTCTAATAATTCATATCTGTCTGAAATATAAATATCTGGAGAGTTAATTAATGTTTTTTTATATTCACTATTTATATTTGTGTTCTTGAATAATTTATTGAAAATATATCTAGGAGAATGTAATTCTTTGTCATCCAAGTTGTTATAATATTCTATAAAATTATTTAGTAATTTATTATTATCTGGATTTAATGTACTGAGAATCTGATTTAATGATGCTAGACTACATAAATTTAATTTATCATTATCGTTGTTTAAAAACTTTATTATTTTACTATTATTTATTTTATTATTACTGATAATGTCTTGATTTTCCTCATTAAATAAACTAAATTCATCATCATGTTCAGCATCAGTGCTGTTACTCTCTGATGTATAGCTATTATTAATTACAATAGCTAATGGTAGAATAAAAACTACTATGATAATACTATATTCATATTATCCGATATAAAAACTCTTATTAATTATTAGTCTAACTGCGATTATACTAATAATAAGTTAATAAAGGGAATATCTACACACGAATTAATTAATAACAATACATTTTAATAAAATATTAATGTATGTAAGTATATAATGATAATATAAGGTTACAATTATGGTGTGTAATGAATAAATATATTAAATTTATTGTTATATATTGTACAAGTACTTGTTTAATACCAAGTTATTGCTGGGAATCTAAAAATGCTCAACAAGTACAAAAGGACTTACATGATGTTAAAGATATTGCGAATACAGCTAATTCAGTACTAACAAATGTTGTACATTCAGTGCTGGATTTTGCTAAAGATTCTAAAAAAAATGTTGATAGTACAATGAAAGAAATGGATAATCACAATAGTTCATGCAAAGAAGATTTAAATGAATTAAACAATAAGTTTAATTTAATATATGAGTATATAAATAGTAAATTGAACAACATATTGCAAAATAGAAATTACACAACAATAGACAATATACGTAACGAAATTGCTCAACTTCAATCAACTTTAAATTTTATGATAAAAGCTGAAACAGCTAAGGAGGTAAATCAGATTTTACAATATAACAATCAATTTAACAATTCCACTTATAAATATGGGAATAATCAAAATAATAATACTTCATTTAATAATAATATACACTATTATCCAAATTTAAATTACAATAATCTTAATAATTTATATAATAAAAATTATAGTACACAACCACCAATTGTATTCAAGCAATTACCTAACGCGATAGGTACTTGGAGAAGAGGTGTATATTAAGATTTTACATATTAATAATTATAATACGCAAAGACATACAATAAAAAAATTCATTAAATTCAAATTAATTTGGTATAATTTAATAATAATAATCAAATGCCATGTTTCATTTCATAATATATTGATATATTCTCCTTCATATGCTGGTATATTCTTCTTCACCTTTCCTTAACTTTTCTCCCCAATAACATCAGTAGATAACTTTAATTTAAAGACTCAAAACATAATGAATGAATTATATATAATTTATAATAAAATAGCATAATTTACTAATAATCACATTCA
>JAFVEL010000025.1 GCA_017475965.1 Alphaproteobacteria bacterium
AAGAACTGTATTTAGTATTGTTACATCATTTATGATGGGATTACAGTTAAGGATGGCATTCAATAAAGATATTAAATTCTTCTTACTGTCATCTTGACCTACACAAAATCTACATTGTTAAATATATTATTATTTGATTTTGTGAGTGATATACTATGTAAAATTAATTTAAAATTTATATCACAAATAAGATGTATTTAAAAACAAAATCGTTTGTTGGTGTTAACTTATATAATTTACTTTCTTCTATCATATTACCTTCATATTACTTTCTATACTTTATATATTCTATTATACTATATTCATACAATATGGGAGAAAAATAAAAAAGCTCATGAAAATTTAATTATTATATTGTTTGTGTTACTTTCTGTTTTATAAGAAAATAAAAACAACAAAAAAAGCCTATAAAACTACTCATAATAAATATATTACATATTCATACTTTTATTTTTATCCATTTATTTGTTTTATATCTATGTAATAAAATTAATCCACATGACATATCAGCAAGTGCGTACAACATCCACATTCGTTCTACTGATAAATTTGATGGATTCATGATAAAAAATATTGGAATAGCCATGAATGTGCTAAGACACAATGCTATTATTGGCATCATATAATTCATATCTCCTCCAGCAACAAATATTCCTGCTTCTATCCACACTATTCCATCAAATATAGAACATGTAGCAACTAATTTTAATACATTTAATAAATGTTGATACGTTTCTGGACTAATTGCATTTATATCAACAAAGTTCATAATTATTAAATTTGGGCAACATAATATAAATGTAAATAATAATATTATAAACATTAAATGTATATTTACACTTCTCTTAAATAATGTATCAACTTTATATCTAAGATCAGCTCCCAATAAATTGGCAGTTAATGCTATTATTCCTTTTTCAAAACCTGAACCTAAACATACTAAGAATCTCCATACATTTGATGCTATTGTTTGTGTTAATGCATTATTATGACTAGAATTGGCAAGAACATAATATATTGAACTAAATATAACCTGTTCTATAATATTGCCAATACTAGCAAATACTCCTAATTTTAAATAACTAAGTAGTTTTGTTAATCTCAATTTACAATTTAATGTTCCGTATTTTTTTCTAATATTTCTACTAAAGAAAAAACATGATAGGAATATTATTTCAATTAATCCAGCAATTATTGTTCCAATTGCAGCTCCAGTTGTTCCATATTCGCAATACAATATTAGAAGTATATCCAAAGTAGTATTAACTATAATTGCTATAAATGATGATAATAATACAATAAATCCTTTTCCTATTGAAATTAAAAATGAACTAATAGCAAATTTTATGCAAAATACTGGAGATAGTCCCATCACTATTTTTAAGTATGGAATGCCATATTCATGTAATCTGTCTGGAACGCAATATGGAGATATTACTTGAGATAATGGAATTGATATTGCAAATAAAGATAATGAAAACCAAATCATTTGCCATACCGGCATGCCAGCAAATTTGTATTTACAAGCACCATTGTAATGACCAACTAGTGAACCAGTAATTAACAATAATGCAATGGTTGCACATTGAAATGCATAACACCATGTGGAAGCAGATGCTACACCAGTCATTGCTACAGTTGAGTATTTTGCCAATACAAGTACATCCAACATACTCATTATTCCAGATGAAATTGATGATAGTATTGTTGGTGCTGATACTTTTAATATAGTTGAATATTTAATATCTGTTAATTGGGATATAATCATTTATAATTGCATTGTTATAATAAATATACTTTGCAATTATTATATCATTTGTTTCAGTTGTTACATGGAAAAATAAACTATTTAGAAAAAAATTTTTGCGTATTCACTTTCTATAATTCATGCAATCAATATTACTTTGGATAGTAAAAATTATTATAATCTTTCAATATTTGCTTACATTCCTTTAGAGATGATTTTAAATATGACATAATAATAATATTACTGTTCTGATTGCATTGTATGTTTGGTATTAATTTATTTGAGTAAATATTTACACAGTTCTGAATTAGATTTTTTAATAGCTCTCCTATATTGATATTACGTAGTTTTTCAATTGTACTATTATACTGATTCATGTATTGTTCAATTGTAGTTATTATACTGTTACTATCTGGTGTAACAATATAATCCTTGTTGTTTTTAAGTTGATTAATAAATTTCTCATTCAATGATTTTGTAATGAGAGCATATGTTGTTATTTTATCGTATGATTGTTGAATTTCACATACATCATCTTGCTTAATTGTATTTTGTAATTGTTGTAATGTATTATAAAATGTTTGTATATTAAAACATAACTTAGAGTAATGAAACAATTCAAGCTCTAAATTATTTTGTATTAAATCATTAATACAGCTAGTCATGTCAGCTTCATTTTCTATAATATTATTAGTTAATTCTTCAAATAATGAACATGCTATAACATACTTTTTATTTATACTAACATTATTAATATATTTTAAAATATCAGTTTTATTTTTCCAATTATTATTACGTAATACTTTTCTTAACATGTTTGCTTTCTTAATGTCACTATAATTAATGCGATAATAATTATTTTTATTATTAATATCATCAATATTTGATTGTTTTATTGTATCGGAACACTTTTTACTAATTTTTATAGTTTTTAAATACTCAGATATTATATCAATATTTTTATAATCATTATCATTCAAAGCATTACAATATTGCATACTATTAGTAATATTAATTTCTCCAAATATTATTGTTAATAATGCTAAATATTTTATTATGTATTTCACAAATTTTTAACTACAAACAAACTTTATCAACACAAATGTTACATTATTTCAAATATATAGTCAATTTTGTAAAAAAATCATTATATAGCAATATTTAAATAAATTTTAAGTATTTTGTATGATTATTTATTAACATATTACTCATAGGGAACTCCATAAACTCAATTCATATATAAATTTTTTAACGTCAATTATTTGCATATACGTCAAATTTCTCAATATTATTTATATCAATCCTGGGAAACAATACTTCAGGATTGACTATTTGAATTATACTAGGAAACTCACTGTGCATATTATTAATGTCTATCCCTATAGATTTTAATAGTTTCTCAGATGACATAGGCATTACTGGATACAATGCATTAGTAATATTGTATATTTGCTCTAATGTTACATATAATACATCTTCCATTCTTTTTACATCAGAATTTCTTAATAACCATGGTTTTTGATTATCTAAGTATTGATTAGATAAAGTAAATGCATTTTCCAATTTTTCTAGATATTTATGGAAAGAATAGTTCTTAATATTATCAAATGCTTCCTCTATACATGACTTTATTTGATTACTAAAATTAATGTCATCATCAGTAAATGTAAATGGTTTATGTACTGTATTATTAGCATATTTACTAATAAATGATATAACTCTATTACATAAATTACCATAACTATTTGCTAATACTGAATTATATCTATTAATAAAATTATTTAATGAAAAATTACCATCTGCACCGAATGGAAGTTCCCTAAGTAAGTAATATCTCAAAGCATCTGAACCAAATAGTTTACAATACTTAACTGGATCTTGAACATTTCCAAGAGATTTGGACATTTTCTCTCCTTCACTTAACCACCATCCATGAGAAACTATTTGCTTTGGTGGATTAATACCAACTGCCATTAGAAATGCTGGCCAGTACAATGCATGGAATCTTACTATTTCTTTTCCCACAAAGTGTATTGAATTTTGCCAATAATTATCATTATTTTGATCTTCGTTTTCTGGATATCCATTTACTGTTAAATAATTAGTTAAAGCATCTAACCAAACATACACTACATGTTTAGGATCGTTTGGCACTGGAATTCCCCATGAAAAAGTAGTTCTTGAAATAGATAAATCTTTTAATCCCTGTTTTATAAAACTTATTATTTCATTTCTTCTACTAATTGGAAATATAAATTCAGGATTTTCTTCATAGAACTTAAGTAATTTATCTTCAAAAGCTGATAGTTTAAAAAAATAACATGGTTCTATCATATAAGTTACTTCTCCTCCAAGTGGAGATTTACCATCAACTAATTCAGATTCGTCAAAATATGCTTCATTTCTAATGTCATACCAACCTTTGTATTCACCTAAATATATATATCCATTATCATATAATTTATTCCAAAAATGTTGAACTGTGTTTATGTGTCGTTCTTCAGTAGTCCTAATAAAATCATCATTAGAAATATTAAGTACCGGTAATAAGTCTCTAAATAATTTAGAAATATTATTTGTAAATTCTTTTGGTGTTTCATTAAGTTTTATTGCACTTTGTTCTATTTTTTTGCCATGCTCATCGGTACCAGTGGAGAATTTCACATCATATCCCATCATACGACAAAATCTAGCATAAACATCACAAACAACAGTAGTATATGCGTGTCCAATGTGTGGCTTTGCATTTACATAATATATGGGAGTTGTTATAAAAATCTTTTGTTTCATAAAATATAACATATAATCATTATCTAATTATATTATACCAAGCGATATAAAAATTATTAAGGAATAAAAAATGTCATAACTTTTAATATACATTTAAATAAATTGTAAGTTAATTTTCACATTTTAATGTTTCAGCGTAACATTACTAGTACCAGCATGTCAAGTATGTAAATTTGCATTTACATAATATATAGTAGTATAAAATATTAAAAGATATTTGACTATTAATTACATTATTTCAAATAAAAGAAAATATAGATTATGTGATAGAAAGGTTGCTGAATATAAACATTTAATAGATTATGTAATATTAATATTTAGTAATTATATAGTGCTATTTTATATTTGAGTCAATTATATTATTACCAACTTCGTATTTCATTAAACTACATGGCAATTACTTCATCAATATATAATACTAAATACAAAATAGCATTGTCTTTAAGTAAGTAGTGACTAGTATTAGTTTACATTCCAACATTATTCTATTACTTTTTATTTGACTTATTATTAACATTGTACTACATGTCTTTTGTAACATTGTTATGCAATTACAATTATATTGTTCCATTGCGTTATTATACGTTAAATTCATTGCATTATATTCGTCTTGTAATGTTTGTAGTTGTGTTATTAATTTTTTCTTCTGCACTTTATATGCCTTAATTCGGTGACTTAAATCTCGTATTAATATAATTATCAATTTTCATTCTAATATTACCTATAGCATGAATATCACTTTGTGTATCTATAGCAGCGCATTGTTTATTTTTAATTTGATAAAATATATTGGTTATATTACTAACAAGATTTTGATGATCCTGTTATAGTTCCGACTTAATCTGTTTCAAATTCTTCTCCAATAGATTGTTTATTCTTATCCACTGGTTCAAATTATTGAATAATTCATTAAGTGTTTTATTCACATTATCAATGTTTTCTTTTTTATCTTGTAGTGAATTATATTGACACCTGATTGTTAACACTATATTAAGATTGTCCTCACAAATATTATTAAATTGTTTCATATTATCTACAGTTACTAACTTATTTGTATTGCATATATTTGTGTAAAACTGGTTTAGATTATCGTAGCATTGTGCGATCGTATTATTATTGAAAATGTTGTTAATATAGTTTGTATTTATATTACGATTCTTTATATTGGCAGTAGGAATTGGTGCTTCTCCTTAGTTGCAAGTAAAAGCTATTGAACTAAAAACAATTAGAGTTACTGTACATGCTATTAATTTCATGAAAACACTATCACGATTGATTACCCCCTTAAAATGAGTATAATATAATGCAACTATGAAATCAACATATTATTTTAATTTTGTTTGATATATTCTTAAAATTATTATAAAAATATCCTTTAAATAACAACATTCCTTATATTATAACTCTCTGTTTAGTTTATTGATTTAATAAAAACAAAAATACAAATAATACCTTGCTGGATTATAATATAAAAACATTAATCCAGCATTATTTTATGAATTCATAGCCACAAAGAAATCCTTATTTGTTTTAGATGATTTTAATTTGTCTGTTAAGAATTCTATAGCATCCACTGGTGTCATTTGACTCAGTATTTTTCTTAGTATCCACATCTTTGAAAGTGCTAATTTGTCTTCTATTAAAAGTTCTTCTTTTCTAGTCCCAGATCTATTAATATCTATTGCTGGAAAAATTCTTTTATCTGATATTTTTCTATCTAATATTATTTCAGAATTTCCAGTACCTTTAAATTCTTCAAATATTACATCATCCATTCTTGAACCAGTATCAACCAATGCAGTAGCGATTATTGTTAATGATCCACCTTCTTCTACATTTCTTGCAGCTCCAAAAAATCTCTTTGGTTTTTGTAAAGCATTAGCATCAACACCACCTGTTAGTATTTTCCCAGAAGATGGAACGACTGTATTATATGCTCTAGCCAGTCTAGTTAGTGAATCAAGTAATATAACTACATCATTTTTAGTTTCTACAAGTCGTTTAGCCTTTTCTAATACCATTTCTGTCACTTGTACGTGTCTAGATGCTGGTTCATCAAAAGTTGAACTTATTACTTCGCCTTTAACTGACCTAGCCATATCTGTTACTTCTTCTGGTCGTTCATCTATTAATAGCACCATTAAGTAAACTTCAGAAAAATTACTCGAAATTGATTGAGCAATAGTTTTTAACATTACAGTTTTACCAGTTCTAGGTGGAGCTACTATTAATGCTCTCTGTCCCTTTCCTATTGGTGAAACTAAGTCTATTACTCTCTGAGTAATACCACTTGGTATATGTTCCATTGTTAACATTTCATCTGGATATATTGGAGTTAGGTTATCAAATGTGGTACGTTTCTTGGCTGCTATAACTTCTCCAAAATTAACTTTTGTAATTTTATATACAGCAAAGTATTTTTCACCTTCCTTAGGCGGTTTTACTTGACATTCTATAGTATCTCCTGTTTTTAATCCGAAATTTCTTATAAAAGATGGAGAAACATATAAATCATCTGGTCCTGGTAAGTAATTGGATTCTGGAAATCTTAAAAATCCAAATCCATCTTGTAAAACATCTAGTACTCCAGTGGTAGATATGGGAATACCATTTTCTGCTAGTTTTTTTAAAATTGAAAATACTAATTCTTGTTTCCTCATGTTCTGAGGATTTTCAACGTTATATGAAATTGCTAAATCCAACAAAGATTGCAGAGATTGCGATTTCAGTTCTTGAATATTCATTGCTTGAAGATCCATTATTACCTTTCATGTTTTATATTTATTAAAGACTACTGTGATTCATTAATATTCCACATGATCAAAATAGTGGAATTCACACTTCACAGATTACTGAACTGCTCTTATAAGACTTAATTTTTATTAAATCCATTAAGCTATGTTTATATTATAACGAAGTTTATAAATATTGTCAACATGCACTTGATAATCTTTGTGGAGGATTTGCATAAAAATAATTTCATATAACTATGTATATAAATAAATTTTTCATTGAAACTAGTACAATATGAATCATAAACTAACATTTGCTTTATAAATCAAATATTTTATGTAACTCTTCAATACTAATATTTAAACATTTTGCAATAACTGTATCCTGAAATCCTTGAAGTCGCATATTTTGTGCTAATTCTTTCATTTTCTGTTGTGCTCCTTTTTTCTCACCTTCAATTAATCCTTCTTCTTTACCTTCTTTCTTACCTTGTTCTATTCCTTCATTTTTTGCTGCTTCTCTTGTTGTTGCAATTTTAATTAATAATCTGCTACTCCGCTTTACTACGGAGTACATATCTTTATCCATCTCTCTTGTTAACACAATTGCTATTTCGCTATCGCTACATAGTGCATATTTCTCTTTTGCTCTAGCCATTAACCATATTTTTTCATCACTAGATAAGTTTCTTAACAAGTTATTTATTCCACTATCATTACCATTTATCTTGTCTTATTTATTAAAAAGTTTCCCTAATCTTGAGTCATTGCATCTAATTTATTTAATACTTTCTTATCATTCACTATTATTATATTCTATTATAGAAAGGTACGTAATATGCATCAAATACATTAGGAATTAAGCAATGTAAAAATTCTCCTATTGGATAATTCATATTTGCCATAGTACTATGTGTTAGTTTATCTCTTATTATCCATATACTAATTACTTTTGGATATTAGATAAAACTGTAATTATTTATAATATTATGTTACCTAGTAAATACATTATCTACATGAGTAACATATTATTTTTATGTAATAGAATATTAGTTATTTTAAAGTAATACGTAATATTTTATGTTAAGACATTATTATAATTAATATTTCATAGTAATACTATAGTATTTTCCTTCTTTTTCTATTACCCCGTTAAAATTTATACCAATAGGTAAATTTGTTTCTTGATGACCAAACTCATCGGTTTTAAATACTGGAATATTTATTTGTTCAGCAAAGTGTTTTAATACTTTCATGTTCTGTTTATTATTTCCAAAATTACCAAATATTATTGCTTTCACCTCACTCAATATTTTCGCGTTCTTGAAATGATTTAATATTCTATCCAATTGATATCCATTAACATTTACATCTTCAAGAAATAGGATTCTGTTTTTGGTATCTATTTGCCATTCAGTACCTATTCCACTCTGTATGGAAGTCATATTACCTCCAGTAGTAATTCCTTGAATTATATGGTTTAATTTAGCACTTTCATTTAATGGTTCTAATTTATATAATTTCAAATAATTAGTTTTTCCAGATAAGTAATCATGTATTATTTGTTTAGATTTATTATCTTTGTTCTTATCAACATAATCTTTTAACATACATCCACTAATATTTTTCCATCCGTATTTTTGTGAGAAATATATTTGTAATGATGTTAAATCAGAATATCCAATAATTATTTTTTTATTTGTTTTATCATAATCATTCTTAACTATAAATGGCATTATTTTATCAATACCATATCCTCCTCTGAATGACCATAATATATTATTATTTGATTTTAATTGCTTATCTAATACAGTGAATTTCTTATACTCATCTTCAAATACTTGTTCATTAGATGATTTTTTATTTTTATTATTGCATTTTTTCCCAATTAATTTTTCTACTTCTGCCCACGTTTTATTACTACTTCCAGAGCAAGGAGATATAACTTCCATATTTAAATTTGCAAAATAATATAACAACGATAGAAACATATTATTTAATAGTAGCAACCACTATACTTATAAATATATTATAATAATATAGTAATGTTATCTACATATTACAAATGACACTAGTCGTTCTCAGAACACATCATGGTGTGTGTATGCAAAGTTTTGTTAGAAAAGGATACAATAAAATCTTCATAGAAAATTTTAGTAATATTATGAAGTTTTTTAATTCAAACCCACTATATAAATGCATTAAATTAACTAATAGTTGCGATCATTTATGTGAATACTGTCCAAATAAACTGTACAATAATAAATGTAAATATGAAAAATTTGTACAATACTTAGATAATTCCTACCAAGCAATATTTAATTTTGATAGAAAAAGGCAATACAGTTTTCAGGAAATAAATTACATAGTAAAAAATAATCTTAATATAAATATATTTGAAACAATATGTAGTAATTGTAAGTGGTTTTACATATGTAAAAAGTCACTCAAAAAGATAATGTAGCATGTACAAAAAAAATGTACTGGTAATAATCATTACAACACTAGGATATACCGAAATGTAACAAAAATATTACACAATACACTCAAAGAATATGGAGAAAGAGTAGTTTCAACACTACTATGACCATATAAACTAACACCAACAAACAATGGCTGGGGAACCAGGACTCGAACCTAGATTGACGGATCCAAAGACCGTTGTCCTACCATTAGACGATTCCCCAACCTTGATTACATAATAACATATTATAATAATTATCGTCAATAGGTTTTATAATTATTTTCACACTGTTTGTAATATTTGACTAAATTATAAAAAATAATAATACAAAAGTAATTAGGACTATAATTTAGTCCTAAATTGTTAATACTATAAGATAATTTTATTATTTGAATTTTATAAATTTGTTAATTGTGTTTTTCCCTACGTTAACAACTGAATTAATTTTTTTATTTGCTTCATTTTTTACTGAATTAATTGCATTTTTACCTTGTTTTACTGTTTCAACGATTTGTGATGGATTTGATATAATCTTGTTAACTTGTTTTTGTACGTCTTTATTTGAAGCTATGTCCCTAACATAGTTCCCAGCACCAGGTAAAAAACCATTTGCAACATTTGCAGCTAAGTCTACATATGAGTTACCAGTTGTATTACTAGTGTTATTTAATTGTGAATTTGTAGTGGCATTTTTATTTATTATTGTATTCAATTGTGAAGATATTGTGTTTAATAATGTTAGTACATTTGACAATTGTGCAGATATATTACCATTGTTTATTTGATTATAGCTTTGTACTGTAGATTGTGTTGGTTTATTACCATTTTGAGTGTTACTTACTACTGCTGTAGCATTGTATATTTGTTGATTACCATTTGTTTTTAGGCCAATGTTTTGTATGTTGGCATTATATCTTATTGCATTTTGATTATTATTATACTGCACTGGTTTTACGTATTGCTGTTGATACATACCACCAGGGGTTGCGTAATGTACTGGCCCTCTGCAATAACCATTACTTAATGATAATAATCCTACTATCATAACATTAAATTTCATAAAATTTCTTGATATCATGTTTCTTACGCATAAAATATTAGTACTCTTATTGTTTATAATATCAAAAAAGTATTAAATAATAATTAAAATAATATGCTGAAATATAAAAATAATTAGGACTATAATTAAGTCCTAATATTACTATTTAATGATAATGTGAATTAAACTACACTGTTACCTGTTATATTTAGATCTGTCTCATTTATCAAGTGTGATTGGTTGATTTGTTCAATTTGTGCATTTGTTTGTGGGTTTTGATTCTGTGGTGGTATGTTGGTACTCACGATCTGTTGTGCAATTGTAGGTAAATTTGGTGCTGGTTGTACACTAGTTTGGGCTGGTACAATTGGATTATTTAAATTTGATTCCTTTTCTATGTCTTTGGCAAAGCTCTCATCAATTCGAGTTAATTCTTCTCGACTTAATTCTTCTTCCATCATATTACCACCATTTGAATTATATAGACTCCTATTGCGCAATACTGTGTTTAACAAATTGATTATATTATCAATTTTGTTTAATAGTTGTGTATTACCACTACTTATAGTGTTACTTAATGTATTAATTTGTTGTATAATTCCATTCATGTTAATAGAATAATTCAAATTATCAAGCTTATTTTGACTACTATTGACATTAACATTTGGTAATGATGGACTAGTTATAGTAGTGGGCACAATAGCATTTTGTATTTGTGGATTATTTGACGTATTAAAAGTTGGTGTTTGTGAATTTGAGGTCTCATCAAAAGACATCTCCATCGAAGTGTCGTTCATATTGCTTTGGTTTTGCACAATATTTGATATTGGATTTACATTTGGTGTTACTTGTGTATTACTTGAGCTTACTACTGGTTCAATAACTGGTGGTACTGCTGGATTGATAGCTGCTCCTGGTTTTTTTGCTGCTCCTAGTTTTTTTGCTGCTGGTCTAACAACTGTTCCTGGTTTTTTTGCTGCTGGTCTAACAACTGTTCCTGGTTTTTTTGCTGTTCCTGGTTTTTTTGCTGCTGGTTTAACAGCTGTTACTGGTTTTTTTATTACTCGTTTTGCTGCTCCGGAACAATATCCAGCATCTGTACAAATACTAAATCCAGCTACTATTGCTGTAAGCATAAATAATTTTTTCATTATCATAAGTCACCTTAAATATATGTTTAACTATTTCATGATTAATACTATCATTTATTTGTTAAATAATAGTTAATATAATGACTGGACAATCTATGATATAAAAACAATAACACACTATAATTAAGTGATATAATAAATAATTCACAAGCTTAGTACCTCTCAAAATAGTTTTGATAATTTACTATCTAATAATAATATACATCAGTATACAGATATAAGCTAATTTTTACTCTTAATAAATGGATTATTATTCCATAATATATTAATGATACTTAAGAAATGGCAGATATATTATAATTCAAATAAAATTGAATAAAATAAATCCACTGTGCAGTTAAACATAACTAATATATAGTACGTAAAATACCTAACACAATAACATAACTAAACGTAAATTTTAGTTAGTATTAAACAATTATTTCATTCCAAATAGGATTATTTAATTTCTTTATAAATGTTCTATGTTTCTCTATTTCTTCATCAGATAATTTTATTGGTTTTCTATTTCTCAATAATTTACGGTCTACAGTTTTTTGTGTATTATCATTACTAGCTTTACTTACTTTAGAAATATTTCCAAATAAATTCATTTGTACTTTTTCCACTGACATTATTATGTATACTTGAGCTAATAACTCAGCATCTATTAGTGCTCCGTGCTTACTTCTAATAGTTGAATCTACATTGAATTTCTTACATAGTGCATCTAATGTTGCAGGAGACCCAGGATACTTTTTTCTAGCCATTGATAATGTATCTACTATTTCATTTACTATTTTCTTATTTGTATCATCATTTAATGCATTATAATTTAATAAGCCTAATTCTCCATTAATAAATGACATATCAAATGGAGCGTTGTGTATTACTACTCTATCATTTTTAATAAAATCTAGAAATCCTTTGTATACATCTCTGAATGGTTTGAAATCTTGTAAAAACTCGTTAGTTAAACCAGTGATATGAGTAGATTCTGCACTTACATCCCTTTCTGGATTAATATACACATGGTAACTATTACCAGTTATTTTTTTATCTATTATTTCTACACACCCTATTTCAATCATACGATCACCATTCTTAAATGATAATCCAGTTGTTTCAGTATCTAAAGATATTTCCCTCATTGATAAATATAAAATATGATATATATCATTAATAATATAACATGATTGTTATAGTTTAAGCATAAATAATACAGGTTGATAATTAATTTATCAACCTATAACATATATATTGCATTACATTTTAAGTTATAATATTTATGAATTATTATTACATTTATACTGTATTACACCTTGTTTTACCAAATTCATTACATCATTTTGTGATAGTGTTCTTTCTTGTCCATTACAATCTTTTAATATTACATTATTATTATCTGTAGTATCATCTGTTACTTGTTGTGGTTTTATGTTCTTTGGTTTGCGAGAAATAATATTTTGTCTTTGCATAGCAATCATGCGACCATAGTGATCGTTCTTATTAAATGGCCATACATTTGGATCGTAATGAGAAGTTGTACTGTAATAACTTACATCACCTCCTTGATCATCATTATATTCATCTGATTTTATTGTTTGTTTCTTATTATTATCAGTGATTGGTTTAATAATTATATCTCTATAAGGATTAGGTACTCCATTTGGTGGTGGAGTATTAGCACTGATGTCTTCAATTGGATTGTTACTATTAATATTATTATTGTTATTTGGATTATTTGGTCTAATTGGAGTAATTTTAGGATTCATTGGATTAGTAGGACCAACATTTTGTGGAGTTAAATCCTTTGCTGGTGGAGGACTATTTTTATCATCATTAATGTATATTATTTTACCATCTGGACCATAGTAATAATGTATTAAATTACCATTAGGATCATAATAGTAGTAAACTGGATTACCATTATTATCATAGTAAGCAAAGTTGTTGTTATTGTTACCGTTAATATTATTATCGTTATTTTGATTACTTGGTTTTAGTGGAGTAATCTTTGGATTCATTGGATTAGTAGGACCAACATTTTGTGGAGTTAAATCCTTTGCTGGTGGAGGACTATTTTTATCATCATTAATGTATATTATTTTACCATCTGGACCATAGTAATAATGTAT
>JAFVEL010000026.1 GCA_017475965.1 Alphaproteobacteria bacterium
GATAAACCAGAAGTTAAAAAGCCACAGAGTCCTAAAAATAAATCACCTATAAAGAAAGTTTCACCTAAGAAACGTGTAATAAAACCAAAAGTAAATAAACCAAAAACAAATACTAGTACACCTAAGAAAACACCAGTAAAACGCATAGTTAAAACAAAAAAGAATTAATAAAAACAAGAACAATCTAAAAAAAATTAGATGATTAATGTATTATGAGTTTTCCTTGTAATACATTAGTTGTTTTATGTACTGCTATTTTATCATTTGATAGTGATTTTATTAGTTGTCAATTGCTTTGATCAGTATATCATTACAGCGAAAAAACAATTATAATACTTTCATATAAACATAATTGAAATATATAATGCTGTAGAATACAGTTGTATGTGTGTTATAGTCCCATTTTTTATAAAAAAGTTTTCATTTTTATTTCTGATATGTTGTATTAAAAAATATATTACTACTAAATTACCCAATAATACTACCAAGTAGTTTTGCAGTATAATCCACAAGTGGGATGATTCTACTATATCTTAGTCTTGAGGGTCCTATTATTCCAAGAGCACCTATTATGTTCTTTTTTGAATCATGATATGAAGATGCTATAATAGAACACCCAGACATTTCAAACATTTTTGTTTCCGCACCTATAAATATTTGCACTCCTTGTCCCAATATAGATTGGTCTAATATATTTTTTATTGTTTGTTGTTCATCAAATTTATTTAATAATTCTTTTAGGCTATCTATTTCATTTGATTTGTCTATTAAATTAGATTGACCTTTTATTATTACTTTGTCATTTTCTTCAGGGGCTACAAATCCTAAGTCTTTTGATATTAATTGTTCAGCTATTTTATTAATATCATCTCGTCTATACTCCACATCTTGTTGTACTTCGTTTCTTATTTCTTCTAATGTCAATCCTGAAAATCTAGTATTAATATACCTAGTTGCTTGTTCTAGGGTAGTGGCGGATATTTCATTTGGTATTTGTATTAATCTATTTTCTACTAATCCACAATCGTTAACTATTACTACTATTGCTCTTCCAGGATTTAATAGTACGAATTCTATGTGTTTTATTGTTTGATTAAAAGTTGGTGTTACAACTAGACTTACACAATTTGATAACTTTGATAATATTTCACTTGCATTTTCCAATATACTTTCAATACTTTGTCCCATTGCATTTTCTTTAATTTTTGATAATGCTTGTTTTTCTATTTCTGTTATGTTACATGATTCTATTAATCCATCTACAAAGAATCTCCATCCTTTTTCTGTAGGTTTCCTACCAGATGATATATGATCTGAACATAATATACCCAAATCTTCTAAATCAGACATTACATTCCTTATAGTTGCTGGAGATAAAGGATTGTCAAGTATCTTGGATAATGTTCTAGACCCTACTGGTTGTCCAGTCTCCACATATACTTCTACTAGTTTCTTGAATATATCAGTATATCGTTTGTTGTTTATCATGTGAAAGAGTATATTATATCATTATTGTATACAATTATTATTGTACAACATTCTATTTGTACTATTTCAACTAAAGATAAATGATTATCAAATCTATACCATACTTATTGTCCAGTTTTTAGGTATACTTCTACTAGTTTTTTAGAATATATTAATATTTCATTACTATACCAAATTCTCTCCTTTGTATTATGTATTAAAATTGTTTTTGTTCTTTCAAATATGTGCCACCATATCTTATTGTACTTATATTAATGCATCGTCCATTTCTATTAATTTCAAATACAACACCGCAAACGCAAGCACTATCTTTATTAGTCGCAGGAGTAAATTTTGCATAAGCATTTATTTTACTTGTAAATCTTAATATTGGAGATTTTATATCCATGCCTATTATTGAATTATAATCTCCACACATACCACAATCTGATATAAAACCAGTACCATTATCTAATATTTGTGCATCTGCTGTTGGAACATGAGTATGTGTACCAAATAATCCAGATATTCTGCCATCTAAGTAATGAGCCATAGATAATTTTTCAGAACTCGCTTCAGCATGAAAATCTATAAATATAGCATCAACTTTTAATCCCATTTTATTAATATTTAGAAATTCATTAATAGTATAAAATGGATCATCATTGTATTCCATAAATAATCTTCCAATAAGATTAATTACCATTATATTTAATCCGTTCCTATTAACAATAGTATATCCATGTCCTGTTGTCCCTTTCGGATAATTTAGAGGTCTAACTAAATTTGGATTTCTATCAAATAATTGTAAATCACTTTTTTGGTCAAAGGAATGATTTCCTAGAGTTACTACATCCACTCCAGCTTCCATAAATTGATCATAAATTTTTTGTGTAATACCAAATCCATGTGCTGAATTTTCTCCATTTACTATAATAAAATCAAATAAATGTTTGTTAGTATTCAAATATTCAATTAAAACATTTCTTCCAACTTCTCCACAAACATCTCCAAAACAAGCTACCTTCATTGTATTCATTATTATCTTATGCATATTATTAAAATATAATTTTAACATGTTTTGTATTAATATTGTACGTATTGAACGTTATGTACAAGGAAAAATATGATGATGGTTATATTTTTTACTAAATATAACAAGCTATTTTCATTGTATTCATTATTATCTTATGCATATTATTAGAATATAATTTTTAACATATTTTATATTAATATTGTACATATTGAATGTTATATATTAATGAAATCATGAATATGATTATTTGTTCTACTAAAATATAATAAGTTACTGTTGTTGTATTCAATGATATATCATATATATTATTAAAATATTGTTTAACATGCCTTATGATAATATTTTATTATTGCAATAAACTAGGATAAAACGACATTTTTAATGTATTTATGTATTAAATAAAAAAAATATTATAAAAAATGCATTTCATGTATTGACAATATAAAATAATAGTATAGAATATAATTGTTAGTAGAAGTTAATAAAGGGTTAATTTTATGAATAATATGTTTAAGTATATAGCAGTATCATTGCTGGTATTTGGTGCAAGTTTCAATAATAGTTACAGTGCAGAAGAAACTAATAATATTACTGAAGATGATATCAGTATAGATAAGAGTAATTTGGAAGATTATAAAGAAAATTTCAATACAGATGATAAAGAAAATGCTTTGGATAATACTAAAGATGAAACAGAAAATAATGATGTTGAAGAAGAAAAAGCAAATAAATATTTCAATTTGAACCATGAGGAAAATGATATTATAGATAATTTATACAGTTACATCGAAAACTATGTGGATACAGACGACATATTTAAGTATCTGCAGAGTGATAATTCACAAAAGTGGTTAACACCAGAAATATTTGAAAAAGTAAATTGTTATTACAATTGTGATATTATTAATATACTCAAGAAAAATAAAAATATTAATTTAATAAGATGTTTGATAAATTAGGAGACTCATACAATAACATAGTAAGACTTATAATAAATAGCTAAAACTGTTTTGGAAAAATTTTTTACTGATGCCACTAATGATGAATGTACTAAGGATATACTACATTATGAAACAGTTGATTACATACGAAGTACTATAACAGAAGAAATGCAAAATAGTATTGTTGACAAAATAAGTAACAGTAATGAAATAGAGTTATTAAAAAGTTATTTTAATGAAAAAAGCTCAATATATAATTCGATATATGATATTATATTTAACAATAGCAAACCATCAAATACAACATCCAAAAAGCAACCAACTAATAATAATATAAAGAAGTCTACAACTAAAAAATCAAATATAAATAACAAAAATCAATCGAACACAACAAAGCGAAATAAAAATACTAATAGTAATGTAAAGAAAACAACAAAATTCAACAATACTAAAAAATTAACTAATAAGCCAGTAAAAGCTAAGAAAACAAAAAAGAAAGTAATTATTAATACAAATAAGAAAAAGAAATAGAACAAAAATAATTAATTTTGATTTGATATGTGCATAATGATGTAATAAACATCATTACATGCATGTACATTAGTCATTATCTAAGTCACTATCTAAGTCATTATTAATATATAAACTTAATTTCATACCATCAAAAAAATTAATGTTATAACACTTATCATTTGATTTCAAATAATCCTGAAATATTCCATCTTTATCTATTTTTACTACATACTCAAGTTGCATTTCTGAAATCATTGAAATTGATTCAAACAATAATAATTTCAATAAATTACACGATATTGTTTTAGAATCACTACCAGAATAATTATAATATTGCATACCTCTTGTATAATTAACTAGTATGTCACTATTTTTAGTAATTATATCTTTTAGATCGATATATTTACCTTCAAGGTGTTTTCCTTTTTTAAATTTACATTTAATAAAATCATTTAATGTTATATTTTCTTTTTTTATTAAACCAATAATATCAGAAATAACATTGGTTTTATCAATCAACATTTTGGATAATGATTTAAATTCCGACATTTGCTTTTCTGCTTCTTCTTTGTATCTAGCTATTTGTTTATTGCGTACAATGTTATTCAATTCTTCTTCCTGTTCACTTGTTAAATTTTCCCAGTTCATGTTCCTGATTTCATCACATGATTTGTTCATTGCATCTTTTATTTTGATATCATTCTGATTTTTAATTAAATTTTCATTTACCAAAACCTCACTACTATTATTATCTAATGCATTTTGACTAAGACAAATATTATTGTCTGCACTCACATATTGACTAGAAAGAAACATAGTAGCTACTAATATAACTAGTTTTTTCATTATACTTCACCTCAAAAATCCATATTATTAATAATAATAGCATTAACATAAGATAATGTCTAATGTGTATTACAGTATAATTTTATTTGTAACTACAATATTAATAATTTTAAGTTCATATTATTATTTATTATTGAATTGATTAATATTTTTATTATGTTTTTATATCAAAATAGTTATTTTGTTTATTAAACTATTGCTTTAATCTTGTTAATATAAGAACATTATTTTGCACATTACCATATGTGATCTTTTTTACATTAATTTTGTTATTAAGTAATTGTTATCAAATGCAAATAGCAATAAGTACTGTATATAAGCACTAAAATTTTTTAATAGATAATGTGTATAAAATACAACACAATCAGTACCATATTTCTGTTTTAACGAATTCGTAAAACACAATAATAATGAGAATTTATCAAAATACATTGCATATATCATATAAAACTTATGAAAAGCAACATATCAAATGCAAACTAATATGTATTATAATAATAATAAAAGTATCCGTAGCTCAGTTGGATAGAGCGTTTCCCTCCGGAGGAAAAGGTCGTTGGTTCGAATCCAATCGGATACACCAAAATAACTCTTGACATTTTATTCCAAAATATATTATAATATGAGTATAAGTAAGTAATATTATTTATGTAAGGAGTTTAAAATGTTAAAATTTTATAAAAGTTTAGTACTAGTAATGATAGGCATATCTGCATCATATAGTATGGAGAGAAATGAGCTAAATCAATTTTACAGTACTAATAAAAATTATATTAATAATAGTAATGTAGAAGATTATAATAACAAATTTCTACAAAAGAAACGAAATAAATCAAACAATGAAAAATCCGAATCACAATCTGAGACAAAAACAACATCAAATAATCAAAAAACACACTCTAATGTTTTTGTTAATAATAATCACGTGGTAATTCAATTAATTGATGATGAAGATCCATATGATAGAAGTATTGATATTGAAGAAAATAATAATATCATAAAACCAATACCAAGTTATACAGCTAAAACAATAATACATTGTGAACTATCAAATAATAATGTATCTTTTCATACTACAATAAAAGAAATGCATAATATTGTACGTGATATGTTAAAACGCTATAATGTGTTTGTTCCTTATACAGTAAAAAATAATATAATAATAAACTGTCAAGATTATTAAGATAGTATAGCAACATAATGTTCAGGTGAAGCATTAATTGTAATTCACCTATATTATATATAAAATAATGTATTATACTCATGTAATATTAATCATAGATATACTTATGTAATATATTCAGTGCATACTCAGTTTGAGAAAAATGTATTACATATGTAACAGATATATCATTAATATTTATATGTTTTATTTTTACATTATTTTGAGTTAATAATTGTTCTAATTTATTAGTAATATTGAAAAATCCTTTACCAACAACTGTAATTATACCTATGTCATTATCTATAATATATTCATTATCTGTTATTATATTAATAATATTATCTAATACACTCTTTTTGACTAAATAATTGTTTTCAGATAATTGTATTATCTCATACCTTTCAATTACACTATCTATATTTGATTTTGTATTTAATAAAATATAATTTGTACTATGAGATATTCCAGCTATTTGTTTTTCATTTGTATAATATGTAGTATTAGTAACTAACGATGAACAATTATCATTAGTAAAGCTTGATAATACTCTAACTTTTACATTATATTGTTTTGATAATAATACAGATTTATATTGTAATACTTTTGCTCCATACTTTGCTAATTCTAACATTTCATCATATGATATACATGTTATTATTTTGGCATTATTAACAACTCTCGGGTCCGCCGTAAATACTCCAGATACGTCAGTATATATATAGCATTCATTTGCATTGGTGTAATAAGCTAAAGCACAAGCAGTAGCATCTGACCCACCACGTCCCAGTGTTACTATATCGTTATTTTTAGATAATCCTTGAAATCCAGTGATTACTGGCACTACATCATTATTTATTGCATTGAATAATGTTTCAGTATGTATGTTCATAATTGTAGCATTGGAATATGTTGAAGAGGCTTCTATTGGAATTTGCCAACTGTTAAATGATTTTGCATTAATTCCTATTGATTGTAGAGCAATTGATAATATTCCCGATGCTATTGATTCACCACAACTTACTATTGCATCAGATTCTCTATAATAATTATCATCATAATTAATAATATCAAATTCTTTAGTATATGCAAGTAATTTATCAGTAACACCTTGCATAGCAGATGTAACTACTATAATATTATTGCATAATTTTTTCATATTTGATATAATATTAGCTACATTATTAATACGATTTACGGTTGCTATTGATGAACCACCAAATTTCAATACATACAAATTCATTTATATTATTTACTATTATGTAAGGAATTATAAACAATTAAATTGTAACATAACTGTCTTTTACATAATTAGCTATCCTGTAAATTCAAAAAATATTATTAACACATAGAATTACCAACATTAGTAAAACATGTTATTTTTTTTATTTCCAAAAACAATATTAATTTGGTTTTTAATATTTATTAACTAATGTTATTATATGTTTTTTAATAGTTTTAGTATTATTAAATAATATATAAATAATACGTATATATTATCAATATTATTATATAAAAATTTCTTAATTTAATCGTTAATGTTCATTATTTATTATATCTGTAGTACAAATTTGAATTTAATGTTGTATTGTAGTAATCTACAATTATGTAACATAGATATTGTTGAATAATTATTATGATTTGTTATTTATTATCACCTAGAGGATATTGTTTTGGAGTAAAAAGAGCTGTTGATATGGTTAATCAAATAATGAAATTATACGGCTCTGTATATATAATTGAAGATATAATACATAATAAGTTGTTTATAGATAATATACTGAAAAGTGGAGTAATTAAAGTTAATTCTTTGGATGAAGTACCAGATGGTGCAGCAGTTATGTTTTCAGCACATGGAGTATCTCCAAATATGGCAAACAAAGCTGAAGAAAGAGATATTACAGTAATAGATGCTACATGTCCAGTAGTAAAAGAACTACAAATGAAAGTACAAGAAAAATCAGAAGCAGGATATTCAATTATAATAATAGGAAACAGAGCACATCAAGAAGTAGTAGCCTTGCTTGGATATGTAAAGAATGATAATGTATATGTAGTTAACAGTGAAATGGATATAGATTTATTACCAAATCTGGTAAATAAAAAAGTAATATATTTTACACAAACGTCAATGTATCCAGGAGATATAAAACCAATAATAGATGCTTTAAAACTAAAAATACCAAATATAGAAGCATGTAACAGTATTATTCAAGAACCATTTAATATTGCTCATAATATATGCAAGGATACATTAGACAGGCAAGAAGCAATAAAGTTAGTATCTGACAAAATTGATTTATTAATAGTAATTGGTTCGGAGGATTCTTCAAATGCATTGTCATTAGTGAGTGCTGGTATTGATAGTGGTATTAAAAAAATAATTAGAATAGATTCACAAGAAGAACTAAATGATGATGTGTTTAGTGAAGTAGAAAACATAGCAATAATATCTGCTACATCAGTTGCTATTGAAATAGTTAATAGTGTAGTAGAATATATAAAAAGTAAAGAATTGTTTACTATAGAAGAATTCAGTAAAGATTCTAGTAATAATACTGAAAATCAACAGTCCAATACTTCTCTCTAAATAATTTCATAGGTCATACCACAATATATTTAAAATATTGATGAGTTGTGGTTAGTTTTTTATTGATTACCTTGAACATCATTGCTTATATTATATTTATTAAATAATTTGTGATGATGTGTTTTGATATTATTATAAATGATAATAGCAAAAAAATAGTATCATATTTATTAATAATAAAGTAAAATTGAATTTATGAGAGATATGTAATAGTTTGTAAAACTAAAAACCTACAATAAGACAATATACTATAATGGAAAATTTGACGCCAATGATGGCACAATACAAGAGACTAAAAGACAAACATCCAGAGTGTCTATTATTCTACAGACTTGGTGATTTTTATGAATTATTTTATGATGATGCGGTTATTGCTTCCAAAATATTGGGAGTAGTATTAACTAGTAGGCAAGATGCTCCAATGTGTGGTATTCCATGTCATGCTTATGAAACATATTTGTCTAAACTAGTAAATAGTGGTTATAGAATAGCAATATGTGAACAAATAGAAACTCCAGAGGAAGCAAAAAAACGTGGTAATAAAGGACCAATTGAACGTGATGTAGTTAGAATAGTTACTAGTGGAACAATAGTAGAAGAATCATTATTATCAAGTAAATCTAATAATTATTTACTATCTATAATAAGAGAAAGTGATAATATTGGATTTGCATATGCTGATGTTTCAAGTGGAATGTTTTTCGTAGAAGTCTCTAACATACAAGATATAAATTCGATTATTACTAGAATAAATCCATCGGAAATAATTTGTTTAGATTCTTTATGTAATGATATTGAAATACTGAATAAATTAGAACAATACAAGTCTATATTACATATTCTACCAAACGTAAAATTCAATAGTACATCTGCTATTGAAAGATTAACTAATTTTTATAATATCAAATTCATAGAATCATTTGGTAATTTATCATCTTGTATTATAAAAGCAGCAGCTGTAATTGTAGATTATATATCTAATATATATTCTTCAGCTAAATTGAGTTTACTACCACCTAAGATTATTAATTCATTAGAACACATGAATTTAGATAGTTTTACTCAGAAGAGTTTAGAATTAACAACAACACAAAGTGGTAATAAGCAAGGCACTTTGCTATCATGTTTGGATTGTACAAAAACAGCTCAGGGAGCAAGAATGTTAAGTAGATGGATAACATCTCCATTAACTAATATAGATAAAATAAATGCCAGATTAAATTTTGTTGATTTTTTTGTACAAAACAAAAATTTATTGAATTCCATTAGAGAATTATTGTATGCTACTCCCGATATAGAACGAGCAACATCTAGAGTACTAATGGACAAGTGTAGTCCTAAAGATATAAAAAGTATTTTAGTTGCACTAACTAATTTTAATGCAATAAATGAATTATTACTAAATAATGAGCAACTAAAAGTATTGTATATTAATGATAAAGCAATTAACGATATAATAGAAAAACTATCTAGTGCTATGGTTGAAGACCCACCAACATTTGCTAGAGATGGTAACTTCATTAAGAAAGGATATGATAAACAATTAGATGAATATAGAACATTATTAGATAATGCAGAGTATTATATTCGTCAAATGCAAATAGAATACTCTCAAGATAGTGGAATTCCATCATTAAAAATTAAAAGTAATGATATATTAGGATACTTTATTGAAATTTCTCCTACATATGCCAGGAAGGTTCCATATAGTTTTATTCATAGGCAAACACTTGGTAGTTGTTTGAGATATACTACTAAGGATTTGATTGAAATAGCAAATAAAATATATTCTGCTAAAGCTAATACTAAGCAAAGGGAACTATTATTATTTGATGATTTAATACAATATATTACCAATTACAAATCACTACTTAGAAATATTTCCCATGTAATATCATTTGTTGATGTTATAACTTCATTTGCCAATCAAGCATTAGTACATAATTATACTAAACCAATATTTGTAAATGAAAAGACAATAAAAATAATTAATGGTAGACATCCAGTTGTTGAACAATCTTTACAAAACAAAGGAGAAAACTTTGTATCAAATGATTTTAATTGTGATGATTCAAGTATAATAACAATATTAACTGGTCCAAATATGGGTGGTAAAAGTACTTATCTAAGACAAAATGCTTTGATAATACTCATGGCTCAGATAGGATCATTCGTTCCTGCTAATAGTGCAACATTATCAATATCAGATAGGATATTCAGTAGAGTTGGAGCTTCAGATGATATTGCTTCCGGTAAATCTACTTTCATGGTGGAAATGCTAGAAACTGCATCGATATTAAATCAAGCTACAGATAAGTCATTTATTATATTAGATGAAATAGGCAGAGGAACATCTACATACGATGGATTAGCGATAGCATGGGCAGTAATTGAAGAATTAGCACTCAATATTAAGTCTAGAACATTATTTGCTACTCATTACCATGAATTGTCTGAATTGAAAAATGATATAAGTAATATTAATTATTCAACAGTTGAGGTAAATACTAATGAAGAAACTGATGATATAACTTTTATACATAAGATAGTACCTGGATTTGCTAATAAATCATTTGGACTGAACGTAGCACTAATGGCTGGCTTTCCAAAGAAAGTAATATCTAGAGCAAAAGAAGTTATGAAACAATTTAATAAGTAAAATATAATACTACTATTGTTATATAACATAGAAAATTAATATATATAGCAAATGTTACTATGGAGGGATTTTATAAAGTGTTATAAGTATAGTAATTGCAAGATTACATTGCATTTATATAAAATAATACCAAACACAAATTAATATGATACTTATTATTCAAAGTACAAGTACTAGACAAACACACAAATTATTGCAAAATAAATGTTTAATATTTGGCAAATAACACATAGCACAAGATCATGGTACCCTGGGAGAGACTTGAACTCTCATGTTTCTACAAACGGCAGATTTTGAGTCTACTGCGTCTACCATTCCGCCACCAGGGCACATTATTATTATAACACTTATTATAATGTAAATCAATATGATAAAATGGATTATGATAAAAAATTTAACCTAATAAATAATATAGTCATAGTGATTTAACAACCATAATATTATAGCAACTTAGTTTAATAATTTAAGTTTTGGTAAAATATGTATTGTAAAATAGAGTGATATTTTTAATATGTTAATTGATAGTAATACATTTAAACAATACATACCTGAAAATTTTAATAGTTTTGTAGTTGGATTATCTGGTGGAGCTGATAGTTTATGCTTAACTTTATTAATGAATGAGTACATACAAACTAATAATTATAAACTAGTTGCGTGTATAGTAGACCATAAACTCAGAGCTGAATCATCAACTGAAATATTACCAATTATTGCAATATTACAAAATAATAATATAGAATACAAAGTATTAGTTTGGGAACATGACAAAATAGATACTAAAATAGAAGTACAAGCAAGACAAGCTAGATATAATCTATTGTATCAGTTCTGTAAAAGTATTAGTAGTAATTGTCTATGTACTGCTCACCATGCACTAGACCAATGGGAAACATTCTTTATGAGACTATCTAGAGGCTCAGGAATAAGAGGATTAGCATCAATTAATACTATATCTGATTTTAAAGATATTAAATTATTGCGTCCTCTATTACATTTTACTCCTCAAGATATAAAAGATACTTTAAAATACAGGTTCAACATTACTGAATATGTAAAAGATTCAATGAACTACGATACTAAATTTGAAAGAGTAAAATGGAGACAATCATATGAGGAGTTATCAAATAACAAGTATAATTTAAGTATAAAGAATATAAATCAATCAATCGATAGAATACAGAGAGCAAATGATTTTATAGATTCAATATTGAAAGGAAATATTAATCAAATATATAGTAATAGTTACTTAAATCTAAAATTATTTAAAACTCAACACATAGAAATGCAAATACGAATATTAAGATATATAGTAACTACCTTCTTTCCAGAAAAGCAAATAATATCATACTCATTACTTGAGAGAATGGTATATGCAATAATAGATAATAATTTTACTGCAGTTAATTTCTGTAATTTAGTATTCAAACGAGACAAAACAAAAAATATTAAAGTGTATATTGAAAATAGAAGAAAATAATAATAAACACACAATATAAAATATAGTTATTATTTTATACAAAATACCATTCACTATAATAATCAGTAGCCACTAAGACTACTGATGTGTAAAATTGATATTAATATTCTGCATTGTACAGATTTTGTAATGATTCGGAATAGTCGTCACGGAATTCCTTTAATTTTGATATTACATTATTACATTTTGTTATTACATCATTAGCATCTTCTAGAAACCATTGTTGGAAATCTGCTGGTGTATTAGTGGCTGGAGATCCTTTAGTTATAATTTTTATTTGTTGTATCTTTGTTTTATAATATTGTACAATTTGCTCTATTTTGTTATCATCATCTGATAACTCTCCGATTTTCTCGTAAAGATCTCCCAATATTTCTCCAAATTTGTTATATTGATTTGTAT
This sequence comes from Alphaproteobacteria bacterium, assembly GCA_017475965.1. Lineage (GTDB taxonomy): Bacteria > Pseudomonadota > Alphaproteobacteria > RUG11792 > RUG11792 > RUG11792. The sequence goes on from JAFVEL010000026.1 coordinate 13,097, forward strand.
GATAAAGATACATGCGACCATTTTTTATTGTCTCCTTGATATATTGTCTTGTATCATCAATTATCGCACGCAAGTTTCCATTGTTAGTAATGGTTTCTGCTTTTGCTCTTACTCCTAAATACTGGTCTAATACATTTATATAATGTATATCATCTGCATTGTGAAAATTATAATAATTGGTAGCATTACCCATTGTAATACCACTTATTATTATAGCTGACATAGCTAAAACTGTTTTTATAGATTTCATCACATTAACCTTCCTTTCCTATGCTTATTCACATCAAATTCCTTCAAATACAATACTACCTTAATATTATTAAATAATAGTTAATA